>NZ_JBHDYC010000009.1:0-229482 GCF_041894845.1 Natrinema sp. H-ect4 | reverse complement strand
CCCCACAGAGTCACCGCTTCGGCGGTAACGCTGTGGGGTTTTCTGCAGTTATACACGCCACAGCAACTCACAGCGGCTTGTGCCGTACCGCTATGCTTAAACGAACGCAGTAACAACGATAGAACGCGCCAAGGTGGCAGAGTCCGGCCGAACGCAGCGGCCTGCAGAGCCGCCCACCGCCGGTTCAAATCCGGCCCTTGGCTTTTCCCAATTCCAAGAGCGCAGTAGCTGCTGTTTTCGATCACTTGGATGAACGTCCTAGAGTCGCCTCTCGTCCGCATAGCCGTCACTCCCGATAACCGGTTTCAATAGTGTCTTACTCAGCCTCTCTATAGTCGCCACTGCAAGTCATTGCACGCCTGATCGACCGACAGCTGTCCGATCAGTGTGTGAATCGTCTCAGTGGCTACTATAGCAACTCCGGGAAACGATCGCTGATAGAAAGCGGGTCAGGCACGATTTGATACCATGCCTGAGACCCTGCTCACTCCGTTCACAGAACTTCGGTCTGCCTCAGATACCTCCTGCCGTCGGAATCTGAACATACGATCGGACGTGCTCATGGTTCGAGAGAGTGGTGCTCTCTCGTCACTGAGCCGAGCTTCGCTCGGCGAGGTCTAAAAGAGTGCAAAGCGCTCTTTTGAAGATCACGGAAGACGCTTCGCGTCTTCCGAACGACTCCGCTGCGCGCGACCTCCCTGCGTTCAAATCCTGACGGTCTCGTTACTGACGACTCGCGAAATTGTTCGTCGGCAGAAAGCGGGCCGGGCGCGATTTGAACACGCGACCGTCTGGTTAAAAGCCAGACGCTCTGCCAAACTGAGCTACCGGCCCTGTAGTTCCCTTTTTCGGGGAACAGCGGTTAAACGTTTCTTTCTCCACTGCTTCGATAGTGATCTCGCCGGTCCGACACTCTTTATTCGAAGTACTGTTCGAGCGCCTCGGTGACGAGTTCCCCAGGATTGACATCGTCGATGGAGGCACGCCGCCGGAGAGCGCGATAGGTCATCGGCGAGAGGGTGAGCTCGAGCCGGCCGAGGGTAATATCGTGTTCGTCGAGGGCCTGATCGATGGAGGCACCATTGTTGATCGCGCTGGCGACGCTGCGGACGTCGCGGACGGTGAGGTCTCCGTCGAGGGTAGCCCACGCGAGGAGGAGCCGTGATTCGCCGCCGACACGGGCGATGTGTTTGGCGGCTGTCGGGGCGATCTGACCGAGTGCGACCTGTTTGCGGACCGAGCGCGGGAGATCGTGGACGCGAGCCCACTTGCGGATAAAGGAGACGGTAGCGTCGCCGCCGGCGCGTTCGGCGGCGGCTTTGTAGGAGCCTTCGCCGCGAACGAGGGCAGCGCAGGCAGCTGCACCGCGAAGCATGTAGAGGTGATCGTCGTTGGTCTCACCGCCGGCGAACCGGCGGACGGTTTCAGCGGCGTCTGCGAGGCTCTCGGGGTCGTCTGGATCGAACTGGACGGCTTCGCGGGCGCGAGTTCCGGCGACCGATTCATCGCCCCGGATAACCGGTGAACCGACGGGCGATTCGCGATCCGTGGGGATCGATCGATCGCTCTCGTCACGTCTGTGCGAACGATCATCGGGGCGATTGTCGGTCATGAACCTCGGTAGGAGTTCCGCTGTCAAAAAGGTCGTTATCGGGGCTGAAGACTCGGTTATTCCTCGCGCTGTTCGGCGAGATGTTCCCAGATCTCCGTACAGCCGGCTCCCTCTTCGATATCGTCGAGATGAGCGTCGTCACGCTCTTCGGCTTCCTGCTTGATCGGCTCTGGTTTGCATTCGGCTGTATCAGTCATTGGCGGCCATTCGAACCCCGTAGCCATAAGTATCGCTTCGGCTGCAAACGATACCCGTGCTCTGTCTTATGGGCTCTTTCTGCCGCTATCTCTGACGAGTCGACTTCTCGTGACAGCTGTTCGGTATCCGTCTGGTATCGAATCGCACCTTATCGGACCGATAGTGACGGCCCAGATCCGTGTGGAACTCACGGAGTATTGACTGACGAACGATCAGTGGCGGTCACTCGAGCCAGAAGCACTGCATAGTTGCCCGTTTCGGCTCGAACTGGAGCGAGTGTAGCGATCCGATAGACCTCGGTTGTAACGTGTGTTGGTGTCTGCTTCGCCCGATGCGGGTACGACGATATCTGTCGTGTCGGCATAGGTGGAGCGCTGTTGGGCAAGAGCGAATGCGAACGGTGGTGTGACGTTCCCCGGGAGTGCCGTCGATCGGTACGTTGTGGTGGACTGTTCTCTCTTTTTGAACCGAGTTCCTGTGCACGCTTCGAGTCAGGAACCGAATGACTGCGAGCAAGTTGAGGCAAAAATAACCGATAGGTGTGGCGCTTGTTTCAGCGCTGGATGGGATGATCGCCGTGAGTAGTGTTGGCTCGAGTCCGTTCGTCTCCGTGTTCGAAACTCGGCCGGCGGTCGAATGCTTCGGGACTCGGTTTCACACTTCCTCTCGTTCACGTCTGAAACCCGTTTCACCGAGTGCGTCGACAACCGCGCCTCGT
This sequence comes from Natrinema sp. H-ect4, assembly GCF_041894845.1. Classification (NCBI taxonomy): domain Archaea; kingdom Methanobacteriati; phylum Methanobacteriota; class Halobacteria; order Halobacteriales; family Natrialbaceae; genus Natrinema; species Natrinema sp. H-ect4. Next base: position 226,954 of record NZ_JBHDYC010000009.1, on the reverse strand, counting down.
GATCGTTTTGGTGCCGTTCTCGATGTCATCGCTCGAGACGGCCGGCAGTATAAGTGCTCGGAGACTGAGGATCGAATCGATATGTCTGATCGACTGATGTCGGTTACCGCGCATACGACGTTGGATTACGTCGAGGGGAAAGCAGTGGGCGAGACCTTCGAGTGGGAGTCGGTCGCCGTCGTGAACGCGACCGCTGATCGCGAGGATCCCGATAGCGTTCGATTCCAGTTCGAACTCGATAATCTCGCCGAGGAGCACCTGCCAAAGCACATGGACGAACTCGAGTTGACGCCGGAACAGGCCCGGACGTTGGCCGCGGACCTCGAGAAACACGCGGGTCGAGTCGAGGACGCGACGGAGTAGCTGCGGCTTCGTTGGCGGCGAAGGTGGTCCGCATCTGCGCCTGCCGTGGCAGGCTCCCGTCTTTTTCATTCGGGTAGCGAACGACGGAGGGGGTATACTATAGTAGCCACTGCAAGTCACTGCACACCTGATCGCACGACGGCTGTGCGATCAGTGTGTGAATCGTTTCAGTTGTGACTCTATGAGCATGAACACTATTCGGGACCTGTTCGAGCACGGCCTCGAAGACATCTATCACGCGGAGCACCAGTTGCTCGACGCGCTCGAGGAACTCGAGGTGAACACCGAGCACGACGAGATTTCCCAGGCGTTCTCGGAGCACCGTGAGGAGACCCAAGACCAGATCAAGCGGCTCGAGGAGGGCTTCGATATGTTCGGCGAGCCACCCGAGACGGAGGAGTGCGAGGCCATCGAAGGGCTCCTCGAGGAGTACGAGGAGTTCACGTCGATGGATCCCGCACAGGAGGTGATGGAGTATCACAACATGGCGGCCGCCGAGAGGACCGAGCACTACGAAATCGCTGCCTATGGCAATGTGATCTCGCTGGCAGACCAGCTCGAAATGGGCGACGCGGCCGATCTGCTCGAGGAGAACCTCCGGGAGGAGCAGGAGGCCCTCGACGAACTCACGGGACTGACCGAGGAGTTCGAGATGGATGCGATCCCGGCCGAGTGAATCGAATGGCCGATGACTCTGACGCGCAAGACGACGAATAGGGTGTACGCGATCCGTTTTCGTGGCGGAGTCGATCGCGCCTCAAGCTCGAGTGGCCCTGCCGCGACGCGTACGGCTTTTACTGTTCGGTGTGTTACTCCCGCGTGTGACGACGCCCGCCCCGGAGAGACGTGAGGAGGTGTCGATTAGACCGGCAGAGCGTGCGGATTTACTCGCGGTCGTTCGTATCGAGAACGCGTCGTTCGCACAGGCCTGGCCGTACAACGCCTTCGAGCGGTTTCTCGGCGAACCGGGGTTTCTCGTCGCGGAGATCGACGGCGAGATCGCCGGTTACGTCGTCGCCGACGTGACACAGCAGATCGGTCGTGCGCTCGGCCACGTCAAGGACGTCGCCGTTCACCCAGAGCACCGTCGGGCGGGTGTTGCCTCCACGTTGCTCTCCCGATCGCTCGGCGTGCTCGCGGCCCACGGTGCGGAGACGGTCAAACTCGAGGTTCGGCGGTCGAACGACGGGGCGAAACAGCTGTATCGAGGCTTCGGCTTCGATCCGCTCCGGCGGATTGCCAACTATTACGGCGACGGCGAGGACGCGATCGTGATGATTCGGAAACTGCGGTAGCGGGTTGTGGCGCTGCGGTAGCAGGTTGCGCCACGTTTTACCGTCCAAACCCGTACGGTCTCGTATGGGATACGCCTGTCCGGTCTGTGACGTCGAAGAGGCCGACGCGGTGCACCTCGCGAATCACCTCGCGATCACTGCGTCGCTCGGCCGCGAAAACCATCGCGAGTGGCTTGAGGAGCACGCACCCCACTGGGGCGACTGTAGTCCCGAGGAACTCGGCGAGATCGTCAGTCCGCACGCACGGGAAATCGATACGCCCGAGTTCGAGGGATCCGGCCACGACCACAGTCATGGCCACGAGCCGGGGCGACCGGACTCGCTCGAGGAGGGGGTCGCCCGCCAGAGTCGTCAGCCCGGCCGCGGTTCGTTGACCGCCGAAGCCGAGAACGTTCTGCAGGAAGCCGCGGAGTTGACTCGCGAGATGCAGACCACAGGCGAGAGCGACGCGGACGACGAATCGCCACCGAACGCAGACGACGTAGCGGGCGACAGCGAGGAAGGCGAGAGCGTGGAGAGCGACGTCGACGAGAACGAAAACGCGTAACTGCTTCTCTGCCGACTGGACGGATATGCACACAGTGGGGACGTTTACTTTCGAGTCGGTCGCGGACGCGCACAGACAGTACGAATCGGTCGGTCCCGCGGCCCAGACGGTCGTCCGCGAGGTCGCGAAGGCCATGGAGTTCGACCGCGATGAGTATGCCGAGCGTGTCACAGGGGATGTCGTTGAAACCGCACGCGATGCCCTCTTCGCGAGCCTGCTCGCGGTTCGCGTCGGCTCTCGCGAGGAGTTCGAGGGCTGGCGCGACGACTACGACGGCGAGGTGACGATGGCGGGTCACGAGGATGTCGACCGTGTCGTCTGGCACGCGGGGCCGGACGGCGAGGCCGTCGCGGCGACGTTTCAGAACGAGGAGGAGGCGGCCATCGCGACGCTTCGTCGACAGGCGTTCGGGCGGTTATACCGAGATATCGTGTAGGCTACCGCAGGATCGAAGACGCACCATCGACCGATCCGACAAACCTGCGAGCCGACTGGCTGTTCGATTGGCCGGACGAGTAACTGTGTTCCGTCGCAGCCAGCCATCGACCAGCACCTATTATCCACTCGAGCGCCCACGTGTCCACGATGACTGTACCCGACGAGTGGGACCTGCTCGAGGAGCGAACCGAGTACGAGACGGGCTGGTACGACGGCGGCTACGATCTGCTCGAACAGCCCGACGGGAGCCGGAAACGATACTACTGGGCAGCCCTCCCTCCCGCGGTCGTCGTGGTCGCGCGGATCGACGGGAGCGTCCTCGCAGACACGGAGAGCGGTGGTGACGCTGCCGGCGACGAAGACCGCCTCCTGTTCGTCGAACAGTATCGGCCCGCGACCCGCGAGACGCACCTCGAGCTCCCCGCGGGGATCGTCGAGGACGGTGAGTCGTACACGCAGGCGGCGACCCGTGAACTCGAGGAGGAGACCGGCTTTCGTCCCTCGAGCACCGCGCTCCTCCAGGAGTACGCAGTCGCGACCGGCGTGTTGCGCCACGACCGCGGCGTCGTCTACGCCGAGGGACTCGAGCCCGGCGAGCGGGAACTCGACAACAACGAGTTCCTCGAGGTGACGACGGTGCCGGTGAGCGAGGCGCTCGAACGCGCCCGCGAGCAGCCGGCGAACGATTCGACGCTGTCAGCGCTGTTGCTCGCGATGGAGGACGGCGTCCTGTAGCACGAGCGCGATTCGCCGACGACATCTCCGACGACTCAGCCGGACGCGACCGGACCCGCATCCTTATTCGGCCCGCGGCCGAACGCGCCGGTAATGGACGGCGAAATTTCCACCGACGAGGTCAAGGAACTCCTCGAGGACGATGCGGACGTTCGCATCGTCGACATCCGCGACGAGCGAAACTTCAAACACAGTCACATTCCGGGCAGCGAGAACATTCCTTTCCATGAACTCACGGACCGTGTGGACGAACTCGAAGACGACGATCACATCGTCACCGTCTGTCCGCACGGGAAGGCGAGCGTGCAGGCCGCACAGCTCATCGGGTCCTACGAGGGGACCGCCGATGCGCGCGTCGAGAGCATGGCGGGTGGACTCGACAAGTACGGCATGAAGTTCGGCCTCGTTCGCGAGGAAGAACAGCGGGACGAACCGGCCGACCGCGAATCTCCGTTCTAATCGGATTCGGTCGCAGGGGCAGCGCACACTCCGACTCCCACGCAGCCTCGAGTCGGATCCCCGTCGCTCAGTCGGTAGTTCGGCTCAGCGGTTCGGCGATTCGACTGGTTGATCGGTGTGAAAAAACGGAGAACTGTGTTGCGATGCGGTCGTGGGTTCGGAAGTCGTCTCAGCACATTGCGGGTATCAGGCGACGTTGAAACCCCGGTCCCGAAGGAACTCTTCGATGCGACCGGTGTGGTTGCCTTGGAGTTCGATGTGGTCGTCTTCGACGGTGCCGCCACACGCGAACTTCGATTTGAGATCCGACGAGAGACTGTCCAGATCGACGTCCTTCGGATCGAATCCTTCGACGATCGTTACCTCTTTCCCGTATCTGCGCTCGTCAATGCGGATGTTGAGTTGCTGTTGTCCCTTGGCCACGTCCTCACAGACGCAGAGTTCCTCGGGCAGCCCGCACGTCGAGCAGACTTCCGACATTACGTTCGTAGCTATGAAACGGCCATATTAAACACTATCGGGACCCGCATGCTTTCGCGCGGTTCTTTTTGAGTGGGCGGGGGAGGTACCGGGGACTGGCCGCCGGTGAGCGACTCGAGTTCCCGTTCGATCGCGGTAACATTCGGACTGCCCCCGGTCTTATCGGAGCCGACCGACCACTGGAAGGGACTCTCGAGCGATATCGTCGACGATTTCGATCGCCTCGTCGGCGTCCGCCCGGCTGATACCGCCGCCGTAGGTCGCTCGCTCGTAGCGGTCGACGACCAGTTCGGTTCGCGGGTCGATCGGCTCCGCGTCGGTCGCGTCGTCCGCCGCTGCCGACAGTGCCGCCAGGTACGCTCGAGCCGATTCCGACCGACGGCGCGGCCGGTACTGGCGTGCGAGTAGCCGCTCGAGCCGGGCGAATGCGCGCTCGGCGTCTCGATCGGGATCGCGCCGGCGGCCGTGCCAGTAGACGCCGAGTTCGCGACGGGCGCGCGTCGTCGCGTCCGTTCGGCGCACGCCTACGGCGAAGCCAAAGAGGAGGACAATCCCGAGCGCCGCCGTTTCGCGCGTGACCGTGACGAGCGACTCGCCGTCGTTCGACTCGGTGCCCTCGGTGCGGTCAGTCGGGCTCTCGTTCGTTCCGTTAGCCGGCTCGTTTGGCGAACCGTTCGGCTCGCTTGGTTCGTTGGGGTCGTCCGGAGTGTCCGGCTCGTTCGGGTCGTCGGGGTCGGGTCCGGACGGATCGTTCGGGTCGTCCTCGGGATCGTCGGACGATTCGTCGCGAACCGGCACGTCGGCGCTCTCTTCGGTGTCGGCGTCCTCGTTGCCGTTTTCGCGGGCCTCCTCGAGTCGGTCGGTGTGGACATCGTCGCGGCCGTCCCCCGGCGTCGGATCGAATTTGACCCAGCCGTGGCTGGGGAAGTAGACCTCGACCCAGGCGTGGGCGTCGAGCCCGCGGACCACGTATCTATCGTCGTCGACCTGCTGGCCGCTCGTATAGCCGGTAACGTAGCGGGCCGGGACGCCTTCTTCGCGGAGCATCTGCGTCATCGCCGTCGCGAAATAGACGCAGTAGCCCTCGTCCATCTCCATCACGAACTCCTCGGCGGTGTTTCCGGGGGGCTTGGAGACCTCCAGCGAGTACTCCTTCGAGGACTCGAGGTGGCGCTCGATCGCGACCGCGGTCTCGTATGGATTGTCGGCGCCGGCCGTGATCTCGGCGGAGCGCTCCCGGAACTCGCTCGAGGTTCCTTCGGGCGTCTGCAGGTAGTGGTCGGTGACGTCGTCGGGATAGTTCGTCCCGGCGTCCCGGAGCGCGGACGGACTGGGGTCGACGATCGCGCTCTCGACCCTGTAGGTGTCGCCCGCCTCGAGCGGCGTTTCGGGCCGCGGCTGGCCGTGGGTGGAGACGCTCGCCCGCCGCGTCACGTCGCCGCCGAGCGAGATCGGGTGTGGGGCGACGGGCATGATCCCCAGTTTCGTCTCGGCGGTGATGGTCTGTTCAACCCGGTCGTAGTCGCCCGGCGGTGATCCGATCCGCCCGTCGTACCGGTTGCTCTGGCCGGTCCGAATCCACTCGTCGCCGGTAAAGCGATCGTAAACGCCCGTGCGCCAGTACGATCGCCGCTCGGATTCGACCGTGAACCGCACTTCCGGTGAGAGATCGACCTGCCCGGAGATCCCTGACCGCTGGGGCGCGGTATCGAGCGTCGCCTCGAGCGTGCCGGGTTCGCCCTGGACGAGGTGGGTCGGCCCGGACGGCTGGCCGGGGACGATCGTGACCGTCATCGAGAGGACGACGATCAGCGCGAACAGGGCCGCGAGCAGGTCCGCCTGCCGGATCGAGCCGCCCCGTTTCTCGAGTTCGCCGGCGGCGATGGCGCCGATGGCGGCGAGGGTGCCGGACAGGGTGGCGAGCATGCCCGCGTCGCCGGTCAACACGAGAAAGCCCAGTGCGGCTCCGCCGGGGACGACGCTGAGCGCGTATCGCCCCCGAAGGGCGAGATACCACGAGAGGAAGACGGGGGCGGGCGCGAATCCCAGCGTCCAGATGCCCGCCTGCAGCATCCGGAGGAGGGGGAGACCGGTCGCGAGTGCGACGGTGTCGGAGACGAGCGCGTCGGTGGCTGTAAAGACGACACTGGGATCGACACCGGCCGACGTGAGGTAGTAGCCGAATCCGATCCCGGTCGCCGCCAGTGCGAGGGCCGCAGCGGTCCGCGGCCGGATCAGCCGCGCGAGTACCGTCGCCGCGGCGAGCATCGCCGCGACGAGCGCGAACAGCGACTGACTGCCGCCGACGATCTGCGTTATCCCGTAGAGGACACTCACGTACGACGCCGTCAGGGCCAGCACGCAGCCCAGGGCGACGGGCCGGACGATGTCGGAGCCGACGGTTCGGTTCGTATCGAGCGATATCGTCCGATCGCCGACGCGTCCGGACGAGTCCGTACTCATGGACTCACCCCCGATCGTCCGTCGTCGTCGCATTCGCGTCGACTGTCGTAATCGCCCCGGCCGCGTTGCGTGTTCTGATCCCCCTGGCCGCGTCGCGCGTCGTGATCGCGCCCGTCGCTCCCGTTTCGTCGCCCTCGATCACGACCGCGGAGTCGGTCGAAGGGAATCTCCCGGTCGTCGACGACGACCGTCGTCCCGTCGGCGTCGGTTCGAACCAGAACGTCGGCGTCCTGCCGCGTCCAGTCGTCCAGTTCGCCGGGCCCGGCGACGGCCAGCAGTCCCAACAGTTCGCGGTGGTGTTCTCGACCGTCTCCCGGCTGCTGCGTCTCGTCGGGAAGGCTGAGCCCGACTGGCGCGCCTCGCTCGAGGAGAACGGTGACAACGCTTGCGGTGGCCGCCGCCCACTCATCGTCGCGGTCAGCGAACTCGTCGAATCGACGCGAACGGCATTCCGCGGCGACCGTGACGGCTCCGATCGCCTCGTCGTCAGCGTACTCTGCGACGACCAGCTCGCCGTCGGGGCGCTTGGCCGCGGTCTTCCAGTGGATATCACGGAGCGGATCCCCGCGTTGGTACTCCCGGAGATGGTCGAACTCCTCGCGGTCGCGCCGATCGGCGACGCCGGCGAGCGCCCGAATATCGGCGGCCGGGCCACTGTCCAGCTCGTGAACGCGTGGATAGACAAGCACGGGCGTCCTCGCCTCGTACTCGAATCGGCGCTCGACGAGGCCGACGATGTCGCTGACGACGATCGACAGCGGACCGACCCGGTGACGGCCTCGCGCCTCGAGTCCCACGTCGTTGGTAACCGTTTCGTCGCCCTCGAGAGTCGTCTCGGTGACGGGTTCCGCGGTCGACGAGAGGCCGTCACCGACGGTGTCGCGGACGGTCGCGGCGATCGGGCCGTCGGTCTCGATCGCGACCTCGACCCGTCGCTGCTCGCCGATGAACCCCTCACTGACGGGCTGGCGGTCGACGCGCGGTCGGTCGGTTCGGACGGCCGTGACGAGGCCGGCGAGCAAGACGACGACCAGCGGGACGACGATCGCGTTCAGCGCGCGAGGACCGAACCCCCAGCTCAGCGCGACGGCCACGACTACGGCGACAACGACGGTCCAGCCGCGGAGCGTCAATCGCAGTCGACGAGGGCGCCTCATTCGACGGAGACGCGCTCGAGTGCGTCCTCGACGATCGCGTCGCCGGTGCGGTCGCGACCGTCCGTCTTGATCCGGTGGGCCATGACGACGGGGGCCTCGGCCTGCACGTCGTCGGGAGTCACGTACTCCCGGCCGTTTGTGACGGCGCGGGCTTGTGCCGCCCGGAGCAACGAGATCGTCCCGCGGGGACTGACGCCGATGTGCGCGTGCTCGCGGGTGTACGCCGCGAGCCGCGTCACGTACGCTCGAACCGGCTCCGCGACCCGCACCGTCGAGACGGTTTCGCGGGCGGCGACGAGCGTCTCGCGGTCGGTCACCGGCTCGAGCGATTCGATCGGGTGGTCGCCGACGGTTCGGCCGAGTAGCTCCGCTTCCTCTTCGGGCTCCGGATAGCCGAGATGGAGCTTTTTCATGAATCGATCGAGTTCGGCGAAGGGCAGGTCGTAGGTCCGATTCGGTTCGACGGCGTTCTGGGTCGCGATCACGGTAAACGGCGTCGGTAGCTCGCGCGTCCGACCGTCGGTGGTGACCTGCCCCTCCTCCATCGCCTCGAGCAGGGCGGCCTGGGTCTTGGGCGGCGCGCGGTTGATCTCGTCGCCCAGCACGATGTTACCGAAGACGGGGCCGGACTGGAACTCGAACTCGCGGGTCTTCTGGTTGAAGACGTTGACGCCGGTGACGTCGGCGGGGAGGAGATCCGGCGTGAACTGGACGCGACTGAACGTGCAGTCGACGGATTTGGCGATCGAGCGCGCCAGCATGGTCTTGCCGACGCCGGGAACGTCGTCGAGCAGGACGTGTCCGCGCCCGAGGATGGCGGTGACGACGTGTTCGATGACGTCGTCGTGGCCGACGATTACGCGCGAGACGTTCGCCTCGATGTCGGCACACAGTCGTTCGACCGTCGAAATTCTGAGGGCGTCGCCGTCGACCGTCGACTCGGTGCCTGCGTCTACTGTCGGGTTTGCATCAGTCATAGTGTCGAAGGTGTCCGCGGGGACCCGGACGACCCGGTCATTACGACGACATCCGTGGCTCCGGAACATATGCTTTGTGTCACATGAACTACCAGTTATGTGAGAAAACGCTGCCGCTGTCGTCCCTGTCATGACGCTCCGCTCGGGACGAGCGCGGTCCTCGAGTAAGTCGCGAACGATCTCACACGAGGCCCGTTCTACTCACCCCCGAGCGCCGTCGCTACCCAAGTAGCAATCAGAAAACGATACCACTCGACGGAACAGCTTAGACTCGCTCGAGGTTCGTCGCGCGTGGCCCTTTTTCGGCCTCCTCGATATCGAACTCGACCTCCTGCCCCTCTTCGAGGTCCGGGCCGCCGACGTCTTCCATGTGGAAGAACACGTCGTCGTCCGCGTCGTCAGTTTCGATGAATCCGTAGCCGCCTGTGTCGTTGAAGAAGTCGACCGTACCTTTCGCCATTGCATCTCAATAGAACCGCGACGAAGATATAAATCTTCGGGAGCACATTCGCAGGCTCCCCTCGAGAAGTACGCCGTTACCCCGACCAGTCATCCGTTACCACTCCTTGCAGTTGCGACAGACTAAATCGCCGTCCGAACGCCAGACGCGATCGGTCGCGCCGTCGCACTGACTGCAGTCGAACTCGCCCCAGGCGTACGTGGAGAGTCCGACTTCGCCAGTCGAGTCGTCCGCGTCCGCTGACGGAGCGTCGGAGTCGACACCCGATGCCGAGTCAGCGTCGGCTTCCGCGGGGTCGGCAGCGGTTTCCGGCGTTGGATCGGCGTCGGCTTCCGGCGTTGGATCGGCGTCGGCTTCCGGCGCTGGCTCGTCGTCGGCTTCCGCTGTCGAGTTGTCGTCGCCGTCTCCGCCGGTACTCGAGTCGTCGTTCGACTCGTCGGTAGTGGCGGACGCGAAATCCGAGAGCGTCGCGTCGTCGGTCACGGACAGGAGTACGAGCGCCGGCGGCTTAATCGCTCGCCTCCGCTCTCGAGGACGATGCACAGCGAGCAGCGTTGAACGGGACCGGTACGGCCAAGTAGCACGGGTCACAACGCCCGAATATGGACACCGTCACACCGCTGAACGTCGTCGTTGACAACCTTACCGAGATGATCGAACTCTTCAGTGACGTCGCGATGGGTGCAGGACTCGCCCCCCTCCTCATTCTGATCGGCGCGCTTCTCGTCGCCGTCTCGATGGGCGTCTTCGGCATCCTCACCCTCGGCGCGGTGGGCAACCTCTTCACCGCGAACTGACCGCGGCGGCCGACGCTTTACTCGCCGCTCATCTCGCTCGCCCGAGCGAGCGCCTCGCTCGCCCGATCGATCGCGTCCTCGAGATCCGGACCCAGCGGTGAGCCGACGACGATCCCGTCGACGTGCTCGAGCGCCGCGGCGAATCGGTCGGCGACCGTCTCCGTCGTTCCCGCGATACAGAACGCGTCGATCATCGCCGGGGTAACGCGATCGAAGGCCTCGGGAAGCGCTCCCCGCTCGAGCGCCTCGCTCACCGCGGTCGCGGCGTCGCGGTCGATATCGTGGCGCTCGAGGACCGGCTCGGCGGCCCCGCCGACGATGAAGGCGACGGGCGGTCGGGCGGCCTCGCGCGCCGCGGCTTCGTCGCCGGCGACGCTGACGCTCGCGAACGCGAGCGACTCGAACTCGCCGCGCTCGTCCGGTCGTTCCTCCCTCCCCTGCTCGAGTTGACCTGCAGCCCACTCGAGATCTCGCGGGTGGGCTGCATTGACCAGCACGCCGTCGGCGTGTTTTGCGCTCATCCGAAGCATGTGCGGGCCCTGCGCGCCGACGTAAACCGGAATCTCCTCGGACGGTGGCTCGAGGTTGAGCGACGCGTCCCGCGCGGTGAACGTTCCCTCGTGGGTGACCGTCCGGCCGTCCCAGAGCTCTCGAGCGAGGTCGAACGTCTCGAGGACGCGCCGGAGCGGGCTATCGCGTTCGAGACCGAGGTTCGACAGGGAGGAACGGTCGCCCGCGCCGACGCCGAAGACGCCTCTGCCGTCGCTGATCTCGTCGATCGTCGCCGTCTGTGCGGCCAGTTTTACGGGGTGCGTTTCGTAGGGATTGACGACGCCCGGTCCGAGCCGGATTTCGTCCGTGGCGTCGGCCATCCGGGAGAGCACCACGAACGGATCCCGATTGAAGTAGTGGCTGCTCGCGAACGCGATGTCGAACCCCTTGTCCTCCGCGAGCGCGGCCAGGTCGGCCACTCGTTCGGGCGGGTGTTCGGGCGTGAGTTCGATGCCCCAGGTCGGATCGTCGCTCGAGTTGGTGTTCTCACTCATTCACTGAACCTCCACTCTCGAAGCGACTGCCGAACGAAGTCGCTCTCGACGGATCGAAAGAGTTCGTCGCTCCCCTCGTGATTGCCGAAGTCCCAGCCCCGGACGACGACGGCGGGCGTGCCGCCGGCTCCCTCGCCGGTGACGAGGTTCGCGGCGGCGGCGAGTTCGTCGACGACCGACTGGACGGTGACGCCCAGCTCGTGGCCATCCCGGTCGAGTTCGCCCCGCCAGTCTCTGCTCGCGGGCATCCCGGCCCAGCCGAGCGCAACGCCGCGCTGGCCATGCCGGAACGGCCGGCCGCAGGTGTCCGTGACGATCACTGCGACGTCCTCGAGGCCCCGCCGTTCGAGCCCCGCTCGAATCCGCTCGGCGCTCTCGGTCGGTCGCTTCGGCAGGAGCAACAGGTCGTGATCCGGCACGTTCGAGCGGTCGATCCCCGCATTGACGCAGATGTGGCCGAACCGGGTCTCGGTCAGCAAGAATGGGGCGTCGATCAGCAGTTCCGTGCTCTCCTCGAGGACCGCCTGCGCGAATCGCGGGTCCTTCTCCTCGTCGGCCAGCTCCGCAACCCGGTCGGCAATCTCTTCTGCCCGGCCACTGACCGGGTAGTCCTCGAGATTCGCCGTCCGGCCCTCGGCCTTCGAGACGATGGTGCTGGCGACGGTGAGTACGTCGCCGGGCTCGAGGGCGGCCCGATCCGCGACGAGGTCGGCGATGTCGTCGCCGGGGCGGATTTCGGGCAGGTCCGCCACGCCGTTGAGTTCCATACCGGTGGGTGGGGAAGCGCCGTCAAAAGGCCACCGTCACCGGATAATAGGCGTGGACGACCGCGAGCGCCTACTCCTCCTCCTCGGGCTTCCCGTGTCCGCCGCCGCCGGGGGTCCGCACGGTAACGGTCGTCCCGGCATCGACATCGACGGTCGTCTTCGCCGGCACCGCCTCGCCGTCGATCAGGTTCTCGCCGGTTGCGCCGTCCTCGCCGTCGTCGACTCCCTTCGGCGCGTGGCGTCGGCGCTCGGTCAGCAACGACACTGTCGCGTCGGTCTCGACGGTGACCGAGCGCTCGAGCCCTTCCCCACCACGATATCGTCCGCGACCGCCGCTTTCCTCCCGGAGCGCGTAGCGCTCGACCCGGAGGGGGTACTCGGTCTCGAGGGCCTCGACGGGCGTGTTGAGCGTGTTCGTCATACCGACCTGGACGCCGTCCATCCCGTCGCGGTCCGGACGCGCGCCGAAGCCGCCGCCGATCGTCTCGTAGTAGGTGACGGAGCCGTCCCGCGCGCCGATAGTGAGGTTGTTCATGGTGCCCTGACCCTGTGCCGGCACGCGATCCGGTGCGGCCCGCGCGAGCGCGGTGAAGACGGCGTCGGTGACCCGCTGGCTGGTCTCGACGTTGCCGCCGACGACCGCCGCGGGCGGCTCCGGATCGAGCAGCGACCTTTCGGGTGCGCTGATCTCGACCGGTTCGTAGCAGCCGTGGTTCGGCGGAATCTCGGGGTCGGTGAGACAGCGCACGACGAAGTAGACGGCGCTCTTCGCGACCGCGAGCGGCGCGTTCAGGTTCCCCGCGAGCTGGTCGTCGGTTCCCGAGAAGTCCACGTCGATGCGCTCGCCGTCGACCGTCACCGCGACGCTGATCTCGATATCTTCGTCGGTCACGCCGTCGCCCTCGAGTACGTCGGTCGCCTCGTAGGTGCCGTCGGGGAGCGCCGCGATCTCGCGTTCGACGCGCTCGCGAGAGTAGTCGATCACCGCGTCGAACCCATCGAGGACGGTCTCGCGGCCGTGCTCGTCGAACAGCGACTCGAGCCGGGCCTCGGCGCGTTCGTTGGCCGCCCGCTGTGCCCGGAGGTCGGCCCGGCGCTCGCGAGGGTTGCGCACGTTCGCGAGGACGAGCGAGCGGACTTCCTCCCTGACTTGCCCGCCCGCGACGAGCCGGGTCGGTGGGAGCCGGAGTCCCTCCTGGTAGATCTCCCTCGAGTTGGCCGGCATGCTCCCGGGGGTCATCCCGCCCACGTCGGCGTGGTGGGCGCGCGAGACGGCGTAGCCGACGATATCGTCGCCGTTTCGGCCCTCGGTACCGCCGTCGAGATCGCTCTCACCGTCGTCGTCATCGCTCCCGTCGCGGCCGGGCGCGAGCGGTGACACCATCGTCACGTCCGGCAGGTGCGTCCCGCCGGTGAAGGGGTCGTTGAGCACGAACACGTCGCCCGGCTTCGGGTCGCGCTCCCGGACAGCCGCGACGGCCGCCGGCATCGCGCCGAGGTGGACCGGGATGTGTTCGGCCTGCGCGATCAGCCGCCCGTCAGCGTCGAACAACGCCGTCGAGCAATCCCGGCGCTCCTTGATGTTCGGCGAATACGCCCCCCGGATCAGGGTCTGTCCCATCTCTTCGGCGACGCTCTCCAACTGGTTGCGGACCACCTCGAGGGTGACCGGATCGATGCTTCCGTCGCCGTCGCCGCCGTCCGAGTCGTCAGTATTCACAGTCATCGGTGTCCCTCCGCCGTGTCGCTCGCTCGAGTCAGTACCAGGGTGCCGTCAGCGAGCACGTTGCCGGCCCACGCGGGCGGGACGACGGTCGTACTCTCGGCCTGTTCCAGGATCGCCGGCCCGGACACCGTCGCGCCGGGCGCGAGCCGATCCCGATCGAAGACGGTTGCTGACCGCGCACCGCCGGCGAAGTGCACTCGCCGGGTGCCGATGATATCGTCGCCCGCGCCGTCGTACCGGACGGTCGGCTCCGAGCCGGGAACTGTCGCCGTCGCGCGGAGGGTGACGATCTCGATCGATTCGTCCATCGCGTAGCCGTGGGCCCGCTCGTGGGCGTCGTGGAAGCGTTCCGCGACCCCGGCCGCGTCGAACTCGTCGTCGACGGGAACTGTCAGCTCGAAGCTCTGGCCCGCGTACCGGCAGTCGGCGGCGCGCTCGAGCCGCGCCGCGTCCGGATCGGACGCGTCCGCGAGGACGTCCGCCACGAGGTCGTCGTAGACCCCCTCGAGATCGGCCGGATCGACCGCCCGGAGATCCGCGCCGACGGTCCGGGCCGCGTCGTAGCTCTCGTCGGCCGCGAGGAGGCCGAAGGCCGACAGGACCCCGCTCGGTCGCGGGACGACGACCTGATCGACGGACAGCGAGTCCGCCAGCGCCGCGGCGTGCATCGGCCCCGCGCCCCCGAAGGCCACGAGCGCGAACTCTCGGGGATCGTGCCCGCGCTCGACGGTGACGGACCGGATCGTTCGCGTCATCGTCGCGTTCGCCACGCGGTAGACCCCGCGAGCGGCCTCGAGCCCGTCCTCGAGGCCGGTCTCGTCCGCCAATCCCTCGAGCGCGTCGCGGGCGGCGTCGACATCGAGCGTCAGTTCCCCGCCCAGCGCGGTGTCGGGACCGATGTAGCCGAGCACGACGGCGGCGTCGGTAACGGTCGGCTCGGTTCCCCCGCGACCGTAGCAGGCGGGGCCGGGATCGGCGCCTGCGGACTCCGGACCGACCCGGAGCGCCCCGCCGGGGTCGACCCAGGCGACGGAGCCGCCGCCCGCGCCGACGGTGTTCACGTCGACCATCGGCGTCCGGATCGGCAGGCCGTCGATCTCGGCGTCGGTCGTCCGCTCCGCTCGCCCGTCCCGGACGAGACTCACGTCGCTCGAGGTGCCGCCCATGTCGAAGGTGACGAGCCCCTCGACGTCGGCGTCGTCGACGGGCGCCCCAGCGCCGACGACGCCGGCGGCCGGCCCCGAGAGTGTCGTCGTCACGGCGCGCTCGCGGACCGTCTCCGGGTCGGCGATGCCGCCGTTGGCCTGCATGATCCACGGTGCCGGGATCCCCGCCGCGTCGGCTTCCTCGACCAGTCGGCCGACGTAGCCGTCGATCGCCGGTCGGAGGTAGGCGTCAGCGGCCGTCGTGGACGTCCGCTCGAACTCGCGGAACTCGGCGAGCACCTCGTGGGACGCGGAGATCGGAACCGCGAGTTCCTCACGGAGCGTCTCGGCGACGACCCGCTCGTTGTCGGGAGCCGCGTACGCGTGTAGCAGGCAGACCGCGACCGCTTCGACCTCGCGCTCGCGCAGGGTCGCCGCGATGTCGCGGACCGCGTCGGCGTCGACCGGCCGTTCGACTCCCTCGGTTGTCGCCCGTTCGTCGACTTCGAACCGCAGCTCGCGAGGGACCAGCGGGTCGGGCTTCTCGGCCTCGAGATCGTAGAGATCGGGTCGGTCCTGGCGGCCGATCTCGAGGACGTCGCGAAAGCCCTCGGTCGTCACGAGCGCCGTCTTCGCGCCATCGCGCTCGAGCAGGGCGTTGACCGAGACGGTCATCGCGTGTGCGAAGCCGTCGATCTCGCTCGGCGTGATCCCGGCGCGGTCGCAGGCCTTGTCGATCCCCTCGAGGACGCCGACGTGCTGGTCGTCGGTCGTCGGCACCTTCGCGGTGACGAGCCGGTCGTCGACGGAGAGCGCCACGTCGGTGAACGTGCCGCCGACGTCGACGCCGATCCGCGTCTCGCCGTCGCCGGTCGCGCCTCCGTCCGCTCTCGGCTCACCTCCCGTCATCGATCCTTCTCCTCTCGTGGCCCGCGGCCGATTCGCCGTCGAGCGATCCCGTCACGTGCTGTGTCATGGACAGACAGGGGGAGCCGAGGTAGGTATAGTTCACGCACTCGCCTCGCGAGTATATTCGCCCCGTCGCGGCCGCGCGCCGACGGTCAGTCGGTCCGTAACTCGACGGTGAGATCGCCGTCGTCGACGGTCGCGACGTACATCGTCACGCGAGTCGTGGGTGCAGCGCCGGTGGCGCTCCCCGGATTGAGTACCCGGACGCGACCGGCTGCGTGGCCCTCGTCTGCCGGGCGGACCTCGTCGAACGCGACGGTCTCGTCGACCACCTCGTGGGTGTGACCGGCGACGGCGACGAGCGTCGCTTCGGCGTCCGCGCCCGCTTCCGCACGGGCCGTTTCGACGACTCGTTCCCGCCAGTCGCCCGACGATCCGTCGCCGTGGGTGACGACGAACGTCACGCCGTCGATCTCGAGGGTGGCCGTCGTCGGCACGTCGAGCGTCGCCGGATCCACGTTGCCTCGAACGGCCGTCAACTCGCCACCCGTGCGGTCGACGATCCGCTCGTACGCCCCGAACGACTCGAAATCGCCGGCGTGTATGGTGTGGTCGGCCGCCTTGATCTCGGTGACGACCCACGCGGGAAGCTTCGGCTCTCGAGTGGGCACGTGGGTATCGGAAACGATCGCGATACGTGTCATAGCCGTGCGTTCGTCCGCCAGTTCAGAAAAGCGTTCGTCAGCGGACGATCCCCGGTCGTCCGTTTCGCTCACTCGATAACGGTCTCGGGTCGAGCGCTTCGTGGTCCGTAACGGCGCGTTCGAAAGCGACACGTTCCCGGTCGCCGTGGGCCATCGTATGTGCCCGGACACCGACACCACGTGCGACAAGTCGGCTCACGTCGTCACCGCGTTCCTCCGCCATCGGAGTGACGTTCTCTGCTTGCGCCGCAGTGACGCCGTCGGTACCTACCGGGGCCGGTGGGGCGGCGTCTCCGGGTTTGCGGAGGGCGATCCCGACGAACAGGTTCTCATCGAGATCCGCGAGGAGACGGACCTCGAGACCGACGCCGTCTCGCTGGTCCGCTCCGGGCGGCCGGTCGCGTTCGAGGACCCCGACCTCGCACGCGAGTGGGTCGTCCACCCGTACCTGTTCGACTGCGAAACCCGCGAGATCGAACTGAGCGAGGAACACGACGCCGTCGAGTGGGTTCCGCCGACCGCGATCCTCGAGGCCGTCGGCGACGACCGCGAGGGACTCGACGGCGAGACGGTCCCCGAACTGTGGACCGCCTACGAGCGCGTGGCACCCACCGTTCGATCGATCGCGGCCGACGACGAACACGGCGCTGCGTTCCTCTCGATCCGCGCGCTTGAGGTGCTGCGCGATCGAGCGGGGCTGCTCGTGGCCGAACGCGACTCGTCCGGTAGCGATTCCGAGGGTGAATGGGACGAACTCGCCGAACTCGCGGGTCGGTTGCTCGAGGCCCGGCCATCGATGGCCGTCCTCCGGAATCGAGTGAACCGGACGATTGCCGGTGCGGACGGCGGTGAGAGTGCGGAGACGGGTGCCGCCGCGGTGCTCGAGTCCGCGCTGTCGAACGTCGACCGCGCGCTGACGGTCGACGAAGACGCCGCGAGAAATGCGAGTGAGCGCCTCGAAGGCAGCGTCGCGACCCTCTCGCGATCGGGGACCGTCCTCGAGGCGCTCCGGACGGCCGAGCCGTCGCGGGTCTTCGTCGCCGAATCGCGGCCGGCTCGCGAGGGGATCGCCGTCGCGGAACGGCTGGCCGAAACGACGGCGAGCACCGTGACGGTTCACACCGACGCGGCGGCCGCGCACGTGCTCGCCAGTGAAGATGTCGACCGCGTCGCGGTCGGTGCCGACACCGTCCTGCCCGACGGTGCCGTGGTGAACAAGACCGGGACGCGAGCGCTGGCGGTTGCCGCCGACCGGGAAGGGATTCCGGTGTCCGTCGTCGCGGCGACGGACAAGGTCTCAACCCGTGAGGCCGTGAACCTCGAGTCCGGCGACCGGGCCGCGGTGTACGACGGCGACGCCGGGATCGACGTGCTGAACCCGACGTTCGATGTGACGCCCGCCGACTGCGTCTCCGAGATCGTGACCGAACGCGGCGCGCTCGAGCCCGATGCTGTGGGAGACGTGGCCGCGGAATTGCGCGGGCTCGAGGAGTGGTAGTGATATTTGGACGCGGCTGCCCGTCGGGGCTCGTGACGCAGCGGATTTTCGACGTGAACGGATGTCCGTGAGGCTTTTGCGTCCGACGGGGGTATCATCGATCGGTGGCGATGACGAGAGTTACCCCCGCTTAGCCCCTTGTGATGATAGCTTTCACTGAGCCACCGTCTCAGCGTCCCGGAGACGCATCTTCGTGCATTCCTGTGGAATCCGAGGTGACGCGATGGATGGGTCCCGCGGTGACCGACCGCAACTACCGATCGAAGTCACTCCAGCGTTCTCCCACGGCAAAACTGATCTCGTCCTCGTGGTCATCCGAACCGAGAACGACGGCGAGCAGTTCGCTATCCGTGTCCGTGATCGTCACCGTTTCGTCCGCACGTGTTTTCCCGGCGATGTCGAACCCGTCAGCCAGTTCGACGGAAACCTCGTAGTCGCCGATGGTTCCCCAAACCTGCTCGTACGCTGCCGACGCGTTCGAGTTCCCGTCGTCTTCCTCGTCGTGCGATGCAACGTCGAACGCGTCCGAGAGCGCGATCTCATCGTCCGGACCGATGATTTCGATCGTCCCGTCGATCGGCTCGTCGGTCCCGTTGAAGACGCTCACGTCCTCGAGTCTCTCGTTCGCCCTGGCCGAACACCCGGCCAACCCGGTAACGGCCATCGTCCCGACCCCGATCAGGGTGCTTCGTCGAGTGACGCGACTCGTTTCGATCCCGTGCTCGCTGTTCGAACCGGTGTCAATTCGTTGTTGCATAGCGGGACGTTACGACCGGTAGTATATCAATATGAAAGGGTAGTATCTGGGTCAGAAAACCCGCCAACGCGGTCAGCTTCCGGATCGAAATCGACCAAAGGTTCAATCTCGACTCGTTCGTAGCGGTGCGTATGCGTACCCAACTCGAGTCGTCGGTCGACAGTCTGGGCATCCACGAGTCGGTCGACGACGTCTTTCCGCCGGGGGAGCTCGCGACGTCCCTCGCCGATCTCCCGATCGAGGTCGAGGTCATCGACGACGACGGGATCGCGGCCTGCGACGCGGCCGTCACCCTCGAGTACCGGGAGGCGTTCCTCGACCTGGAGTGGGTCCACTCGATTCAGGCCGGGGTCGACCGATTTCCGTTCGACGACCTCACGGAACGCGGCGTCGTCCTGACGAATAGCACGGGCATTCACGACCGGACCGTCGGCGAGACGGTCGCGGGCTACCTGCTCATGTTCGCTCGGCGGCTCCACGACCACGTTGCGAACCAGCAGGAACGCCGGTGGAACCGACCGGAATGGGATGAAGCGTTCACGCTCCCGGGGTCGACGGCCTGCGTCGTCGGCACCGGCACGCTCGGTCGCGGCGTCGCGGAAACGCTGGGTGCACTCGGGGTCCGCGTGACGGGGGTCCGCCGCTCCGGCGATCCGGTTCCCGGGTTCGACGAGATCTACGCGACCGAGCGGCTGCTCGAGGGGATCTCCAGCGCCGAGTTCGTCATCGTCACGGTCCCATTGACCGATGAGACGCACCATCTCTTCGACGCCGAGTCGTTCGAGGCCATGCGCGACGACGCGTACTTCGTGAACGTCGCTCGAGGGCCGGTCGTCGACGAACCGGCGCTGATCGACGCCCTCGAGGCGGATTCGCTCGCGGGAGCGGCGCTGGACGTCTTCGAGGAGGAGCCGCTGCCCGAGTCGTCGCCGCTGTGGGGGATGGACGAGGTGATCATCTCACCCCACTGTGCCGCCTACACACGGGACTACTTCCGGGACGTGGGCGATATCGTCCGCGAGAACGTCCACCGAATCGAGGACGGCGAGGCGCTTCACAACCAAGTCGTCTGAGGACGGTCCCGATTTGGAGTCCAAGACGGCACTGGTCTCGAACCACTGGCCGGGCGCACGACTCGAGTACTACGAGAGTCGTGCAACTCGGGGAAGGGCAGGCGCTTCCCCTGTTTCGACCGCGAGCGAACCCGAAGGGTGAGCGAGCGGGCCGACGAGTGACTCGGAACGAACGAAGTGAGTAGAGAGGAGGGAGGAGTGCTTTTGATCGACCTTTTGCCGAGGGACGTCGCGCGTGCGGCAGCGACGCTGCCGCACGCGCGACAGACCGCAGAGCAAAAGGTCGTTAGAAGAACTTGAACAGATCGTCCCTGTTCTGCTCGTGCAGGTGGCTCCGAACGGCCTCGTTCAGCGGCTCGAGTTGCCCCTTCTTCGCGCTGATCGGCGCGATGGTCTCTTGCCACTGCTTCCAGGGTGGGTAGAGACCGAGGCGGTCACAGAGCGCGTCGAGTCGCTCGTCCTCGTCGTCGACCTTGTCCATCTTGTTGACGGCGACGATCGTCGGGATGTCGAGATCACGCAGGAAGTGGAACATCTCGACGTCGTAGGGAATTTCGTCGGGGCCGGAGTGGCGGTCGATGATGTCGATGACGCTCTTGCCGTCGACGACCAAAATCGCGACGAGGACGTTGTCGGCGTACTCCTCGAGATAGTGGACGATCTCGGTCTTGATCTGCTCGCGGTGGTCCTCGTCGACGCCGCTCATGAAGCCGAAGCCGGGGAGGTCGGTGATGACGAAGTCCTCGGGTGCCCAGTCGTAGTGGTTGGGCGAGCGGGTGACGCCGGGTTTGCCCCCGGTGTCGAAGCTGTGGCCGGTCAACTCGCGCATGAGCGTCGATTTGCCCACGTTCGAGCGGCCGACGAGGGCGATTTCGGCCTCTCGATTGGGGCGAGTATCGAACATACACCGGTGTAGGCGTCTCGTCCCTTTATATACACGGAACGGGAGCCGAGCGCTGGATCACACTCGTCCACGCCGCGCGGGCGGACCGCTACACCACCGTCCCCGCGAGCAATCCGACGCCGAACGCTCCGGCGACGAGCAGCGCGACGGCGAGAACCCGTCCGCTCGAGGGCGTCGCCTCGAGGTCGACGTGGCGGCTATCGACGGCGATCTGGACGCCCTGCCAGGATAGCGAGGTGCCGCCGGCGAGCATCGCCGCGGCGATGAGCCAGGCGCTTTCGGTACCGGTGGCGATGGCGGACCGAACCGTCAGGAGAACGACGGCGACCGAGAGGACGACGTTCCCGGCGCCGACGAAGACGTTCCACGGCACGGCTCCTCGGCCGATCGAGACGGAGTCCGCGAGGCTGCCGGTGATCCACAGGACCGATGTAAGGACGAGACCGACGACGACCGTCGCGGTGACGGGGTCGATGAGAACGTCGCGCCCGACGACTGCGAGCAGGCCACCGGCGAACACCAGTATCACCGCACCGGCTACCGAGGCGAGACGTCGTATCATACGCACACTCCCAGAAATTACTATAAGAAAACGACGAAACGATTCGATCCCCTCGAGGCGGAACCGTCCGCCGCGGTGGGACGGAATGCCCCGGAGTTATGACCCCCCGCGGTCTCAAACGGACACGTGCGGCTCGTACAGTTGACGGTACCGACGGGGAAGCGAGAGACGATCCTCGAGACCCTTGACGAGCGGGAGATCGACTACGTCGTGACGGACGAGACCGGCAGCCGGGAGTACACGGCGGTCATCTATTTTCCGTTGCCGGACGCTGCCGTCGAACCGGTACTCGACGAGATTCAGGCGGCCGGCGTCGACGAGGACGCCTACACGGTTGTCGTCGACGCGGAGACGGTCGTCTCTCGCCGATTTGAGGCGTTGCGTGAGGAGTACGAGGACGGCGACGTCGGCTCGGATCGCATCTCGCGCCAGGAGCTGCAGGCGGAGGCCGACGATCTGACGCCGAGCTTTCCCGTCTACGTGGTGATGACGGTCATCAGCGCCGTCGTCGCGACCGCCGGACTGCTGTTGGACTCGCCCGCGGTCGTCGTCGGATCGATGGTGATCGCGCCGCTGATCGGGCCGGCACTGGGGGCCAGCGTCGGCACGGTGATCGACGACGAGGAACTATTTATCGAGAGCATCACCTACCAGATCCTCGGCGTCGTGGTCGCGATCGGGGCGGCGGCGATCTTCGCGGTTCTGGTTCGGTCGATGAACATCGTCCCGCCCGACCTCGTCCTCTCGAGCGTCGGCGAGATCTCCGAACGGCTCGCGCCCGACTTACTGTCGCTCGCGATCGCGCTCGGCGCGGGCGTCGCGGGCGTCGTCAGCATCGCGACGGGAACCTCCGTCGCTCTGGTCGGCGTGATGATCGCGGCGGCGTTGATTCCGCCCGCGGGCGTCGCGGGGATCACGCTCGCGTGGGGACAACCGACGGCCGCAATCGGGGCGACGGTCCTCGTCCTCGTCAACCTGCTATCGGTGAATCTCGCCGGCCTGTTGACGCTGTGGTACGCCGGCTACCGCCCGGAGAACCTGTTCCAGATGGGCGAGACGGAACAGCGCGTTCGCCATCGGATCGTCGGACTCATCGTCATCGTCCTCGTCTTCGCGGTGTTCCTCGGCGCGATCACCTACACCTCCTACGAGGCGGGGAACTTCGAACAGGACGCCCGCGACGAAGTCGAGACGGTCCTCACAGACGGTGAATACGAGAGCTACGAACTGCTCGAGTTCGAGGTCGTGATGGACGACAACTATCCGTTCCGGAATCCGGAGCAGGTGGTCGTGACGATCGGCGGCCCGCCGGACGAGTCGGCACCCGAGCTGGCCGATATCCTCCACGACCGAATCAACGATCACGCCGATCAGTCGGTCTCGGTCGAGATCAGGTACGTCGAAATCCTCAGGCGGTAGCCCCTGTGGATTCACGACTCGCCTGCGGTCAGTACCCCGTTCGGGAGCCGCCCTCAGTCCGTGACTTGACACCGACGAGACCGACAGTTCGTCGCCCGCTATCGTCGAAGCCGCTCGAGGATCCTCGAGTGGCTGGATTCGGAGCCGGGATCGGACTCGGAATCGGCGTCAGAACCGGTAGCGGTACTGTCACGGTCGGTACAGCCGGTATGGTCGATCCGTCGCCGAAGCCACGTCCTCGGCCCGCCGATCCGGTTGACGAGATACGTCGGAAAGTAGAGCGTCGCCGCGCCGAGCGCCAGAAATCCGATCCCTCCGACGAACTGTCCGCTCCGAAGGAATCCGACGCCGACGACGAACATCGGTCCTGCCATCGAGATTCCAGCGGCAGTCTGGAGCAGCCAGAGAATACCCGGTCCCTTCATCGCGGGGTCTCGGGTTCGATCGCGACCATGGGTAGTGTGGTTCTTCTATTTCGCCCGCAGCGTAGGTGTGTGATCTCCTATCCGTCGAACGGCAGCTCCGGCTCGTAATCGATCGCCTCGACGGTGGCATCCACGACTGTCTCGACGTTCGCGCCGGTCTCGATGCTCATGGTGAAATCGGCCGCGACGGCTTCGGTCAGGTCTCCCTCCTCGAACCGGTCTTCCTTGTTCGCGATCGTGAACACGGGGATGTCCTCGAACCGGGCCGAGATCGCGTCCCGAAGCTCGAGTTGCGGGCCGATCGGATAGCCACAGTCGCCGGTGGGATCGACCATGACGAGCATGCAGTCGGCGAGGTGCTCGATGGCGCTGACCGCCTGTGACTCGATCTCGTTGCGATCCTGCGGCGGTCGGTCGAGCAGCCCGGGGGTGTCGACGATCTGGTAGCGGAGATGGTCGCGCTCGAAGTGGCCGACGCCGATCCCCTTCGTCGTGAAGGGGTAGGAGGCGGTCTCGCCGCGGGCGTTCGTGATGTCGTTGACGAACGAGGACTTGCCGACGTTGGGGTAGCCGGCGACGACGATCGTCGGCTCGTCGGGGTTGATCTCCGGCAGGTCGCGCAGGTCGTTACGCGATTTGTTGATGTACAGCAGGTGGTCGTCGACCTGCTCGACGATGTCGGCGAGGCGAGCGAAGGCCTGCTTGCGGTGCTTGCGCGCCGTGTCCACGTCGGTCTTCCGGAGTCGGGGCTGGTACTCCTCGTGGATCTCGCGAGCCTTTCGGCTGGCCCACATCACTTCCGACAGCGCCTGTCGGAGTTTGTCGACGTCGACGATCGCGTCGGCCAACTCGTAATAGAAGGGATGGACGTCGTCCTCGTACTCGAAGTCCGGCCACGCCGTGACGACGTTCTCGAGGTTGTCCGAGATGATGTTCGCCGCCGTCTGGAGCATCGACTGCTGGGCCTCGAGACCGCCCTTTGCCTTGCCGGCCCGCGCCGCCCGCGAAAACGCCTTGTCGATCAGCTCTTCCGACGTGGGCGTTGTCGGAAGGTCTTCGAAAATCATGGGTAAGAGTAGAACGCGCGGTCATAAAAGGTCGTTCGTTGTCCGCCGCGAGCTTATCCCCGTCGCCGTCCTTCGATCTGGCATGACAAACTGGCGCGCCGTCTTCGTCGGGTTCGTCGTCGCGACCGTCTTCGGAATCGTCGGCCTCGTCGTCCCGGGCGTCGGCCAGCTCGTTGCGGGGCTGGTCGGCGGTTTCGTCGCCGGCTACATGGCCGGCGGCGGTATCGGACGCGGCGTCTGGCACGGGCTGCTCGCTGGCTCGCTCGGCGGGATCATCGGCGGCTTGCTCCTCGCCGTCGCCGTCGGTCTCGCGGGTCTCGCGCTCGGACCGCTCGGCGGAGCGATTTCCGGCGCTGCCGGGATCGGTATCTTCCTGCTCGCCGTCATGATCTCTATCGTGATGGCCTTCGAGAGCGCGGTCGCCGGTGCCGTCGGTGCCGCGGTCAGCAACTGACGGACTGCTGGTCGGTCTCTCGAGCCGTCGGTGACGGACCGATATGTGGGAGATCCCGATCCCAGATGATCTGTCCCTGCGCAACCATTACAACGGGCGGGTCCGATCGTTTACCCGACGTGTCACCTTCGGTCTACGATCCGCGACTCGAGTCGGTCACCGTCGCGGAAACGTCGCTCAGCGATATCGACGGCGAGAACGGCGACCTCCTGGTCGGTGGCTTTCCCGTCGCGGAACTCGCGACCAACGCGACCTACGAGGAAACGGTCTTTCTCCTGTTCGAGGGTCGACTGCCGACCGCCGAGGAACTCGCGGACTTTCGCGGCGCTCTCGTGAGTCGCCGCGACCTCCCTTCGGCGGTCCGAGTGGTACTTCGGGAGGCCGCCGCGGCCGACGAACCCGTGATGGATGCGATCCGGATGGGTATCGCGGCGGCGACCCTCGAGACCGACGCGACGGAGCCGCGGGCGGCCGCCGAGCGAGTCGTTGCCGTCTTCCCCACGATCGCTGCCGCGTACTGGCGGTATCGACGCGGCGCGGAGCCGGTTGCGCCCGACGAGGAGCTTGGCCACGCCGCGAACTACCTGTACATGCTCACGGGCGAGCGGCCGGCCGACGCCGACGTTCGCGGCCTCGAGGCGTTCCTGACGACCCTGATCGAACACGGCCTCAACCCGTCGACGTTTACCGCCCGAACCGTGCTGTCGACGGAGTCCGATGTCGTTTCCGCGGCGACGGCCGCCGTCGGGACGTTCAAGGGATCGCGCCACGGCGGCGGGATCGAACTGGTCGCGGACGCCCTGCAGACGGTCCACGAGTCCGGCGGCGGCGAGGCGTACGTCCGCGAGAAGCTGGACGCCGGCGAGCGCGTGAAGGGGTTCGGCCATCCGATCTACGAGGGACGGGACCCGCGTGCGCCGGTGCTTTCGGCGGTCGCCGAGCGCCTCGCCACCGAGTCGGGCGATGATGACTTCCTCGAGACCGTCCGGGAGTTCGAGGCGGTCGCCGGCGACGTGTTGGCCGAGCGCGTTCCCGAGCGGGGGACGGAGCCGAACGTCGAGTTCTACGCCGCCGCCGTGCTCCGGGCGATCGGTCTCCCGCGGGAGCTGTTTACGGCGACGTTCGGCGTCTCGCGGGTCGGCGGCTGGACGGCCCACTGTCTCGAGCAGTTGTCCGACAACGACCTCGTTCGGCCCACCGGCCGGTACGTCGGCGCGACGGAGCAGGCGTGGCTCCCCGTCGAGAACCGATACGTCGCGGGTGATTCGGTGGTGCGACACCCGGTCGAGTCCTCGTCGCTCGAGCCCGTTTCGGAGACGCTCGCGGTCCTCTCGGAGCCGAGTCGGCTCGAACTCCTCTTGCTGTTGTCCGACCGCGACGACGTGGTTTCGTACTCGGCGCTGCGCGAGTCGTCGTCGATCGAGGACAAGGGGCGGTTCAACTACCACCTGCGCCAGCTCCGGGAGTACTTCGTCGCGAAGCGCGAGGCGGGGTACGAACTGACCGACGCCGGTCGAACGGTCGTCCGGAGCGTCCTGACCGAGGGCCGACTCGCCGACGACCTCCGCAAGTAGGCCCGTCGGCCGGTCGTCGCTCGAGGGGAAGCGAGGTTCTCCGGCTCCGATGAAACGACAGTGCGTCACCGTTCGACGGATTCGGCCGTTTTGCCCGGTATCGGGCGTGGGTGGCTGGATTCGAACGCTACTGGAAACACCGTATGACCGACTGATCCCGGAAGCGGTCGCCGCCGACCGCGAATCGGGAGAACGACGCTGCTCCGAGCGCTTACGGTGGTGTCGGCCCTCCGGAGAGACATGAGCGAGACCGTCAATCGGGGACTCGAGGGTATCACCGTCGCGGAGACGAGACTGAGCGACATCGACGGGGAGTCGGGAGCGCTGACCATCGGCGGGTTTCCGGTGGTGGAACTCGCGACGAATGCAACCTACGAGGAAAGCGTCTTTCTCCTGTTCGAGGATCGACTGCCGACGGCCGCGGAACTCGCCGGCTTCCGTGCGGACCTCGCGAGCCGACGCGAGATCCCCGAGGAGGTCCGTGCCGTCCTTCGACGGGCCGCCGCCGAGGACCGGCCGGCGATGGACGCGCTCCGGATGGGGCTGGCCGCGTCGACGCTCGGAACCGCGGAGTCCGCGTCGGAGGAGGCCGCACGGCGAGTCGTCGCCGTTGTCCCGACCATCGTCGCGACCTACTGGCGATACCGACGGGGTAACGAGCCCGTCCCCCCGCGCGAGGACCTCGGCCACGCCGCGAACTACCTGTACATGCTCACCGGTACAGAGCCGGACGAGGCCGCCGTCCGCGGGCTCGAGACCTACCTCAATACCGTCGTCGACCACGGCGTCAACGCTTCGACGTTTACCGCGCGGACCGTCGTCTCGACGCAGTCGGATCTCATCTCGGCGGCGACCGCCGCGGTCGGTTCGCTCAAGGGACCGCTCCACGGCGGCGCGCCCGGTCCCGTTCTCGACATGCTCCGGACCGTCCACGAGCGCGGGGATCCCGACGCCTACGTCCGCGAGAAACTCGACGCCGGCGAGCGGCTGATGGGCTTTGGCCACCGCGTCTACCGGGTCCGAGACCCGCGAGCGGCGGTCCTCTCGTCGGCGGCGGACCGCCTCTATCAGGGGAGGGACGACGACTTCTTCGAGGCGGTCCGGGCGTTCGAGACGGTCGCCGTCGACGCCCTCGCGGCGCGGGGCGGCGACCGCCGCCTCGACACCAACGTCGAGTTCTACACCGCCGCATTGCTCGAGGGCGTCGGGATTCCGATGGAACTGTTCACGACGACGTTCGCGGTCTCGCGAGTCGCCGGGTGGATGGCCCACTGCCTCGAGCAGCGGGCAGACAACCGATTGATCCGACCGGTCTCCCGGTACGTGGGCGAGACCGATCGGACGTGGACGCCAGTCGACGAGCGGTGAGTGGAACTCGGGTTCCGACCGCAGTCGGGACGCGACTCAGGCCCCGGCCATCTCCCGACAGCTCTCGGCGCACTTCGGCAGGACTTCTGCACAGGCCTGACAGTGGTCGTGATCGTGCTGTTCGCACTCCTCGGCACACTCCTCGCAGAGGTCCGCACAGAGTTCGCCCAGTTCCTGGTGATACCCCGAGTTGCGGGCCATGAATCGCGCGTGCAGCGACGCGATGTCGGCTACGTCCCGGCAGAGCCGGATACAGCGGGCCATGTCCTCGCCCTCGCCCGCACAGGCGTCGGCACACCACTCACAGACCTGGGCGGCCTCGAGGCAGTTGTCGATACACTCCTGCATCTGCTCGTCAGAATGCGCGTTTTCGAGTTGTTGTAGTGCCATCGCCTGTGTCTCTACTGCCCAGCCGGTTCAAGATGCTCGCGGCGAATGCAAGCGGCGGTGATGTGTGTGACGGAGCAACGAATGCGAGCGGCGGAGCGACGATCGATTGCGGCGGCTAGCGCCGCGCCTCGAGTTCCGCCTCGAGATCCGAGAGCTCCATGTCCTTCATGGAGAGCAGGACGAGCAGGTGGTAGACGATGTCGGCACCCTCGTGGGCGATCTCCTCGCGGTCGTCGTCCTTTGCGGCCAACACGAGTTCGGTTGTCTCCTCGCCGAGTTTCTCTAACACTTCGTTCTCCCCTTTCTCGTGGGTAAACAGCGACGCGGTGTAGGAGTCCTCGGGCAGCGTTTCTTTCCGGTCTTCGATCACGGTGAACAGTTCCTCGAGCGTCTCGTCCATCTACATTTCACCCGACACGTTGCGGATGTCTTCGAGTTCATCGAACTTCTCGCTGTCGTCTCGGCCGTCCTCGAAGACCGACTCGGAGACCTCGATCGGCGCGTTCGTCCGGGCTGCCAGCGCGAGCGAATCGCTCGGCCGGGCGTCGACGACCGTCTCGCCGCGGGCCGTCTCGAGGTGGAGATCGGCGATGTAGGTCCCGCCCTGTCCGTCTCCGCGCTCCTTGATTTCGTTGACGACGACGCGGTCGATCCGACTGCCCAACTCCTCCATGACGTCCAACAAGAGATCGTGCGTCAGCGGCCGTCCGATGTCCTCGGCCTCGAGCCCGCGGGCGATGCTTGTGGCCTCGCTGAAGCCGATGAAGATCGGCACGACATCGTCCTCGCCGTCGACGGCGAGGACGACGACCGGGACCGGTCCCTGGGGGGTCCCCGCGACGCGAACCGCGTCGATGGATGCCTGCATACCCGTACCGTGGGGAAGGAGGGAGAAAACAGGTCCGGTCGCGAATGCATGCACGGAGGCCCCGGGACGCCATCGAACGCAGTGCCGTGACGTCGTCCTCGAGGCGCGGCGTTATCGGGGCTCCTCGAGCGCCGGCGTCGTCGCCGCGTCGTTCTCGAAGAAGGCCAGCCCGTGAATCCGGCTGTCCAGCGTCAGTTCCGGATGAAAGGAGGTCCCGACGACCGGCCCGTCCCGGACGGCGACCGGGCGGTCGTCCCACGACGCGAGGACATCAGCGCCGCCGACCGAATCGATGGCGGGTGCGCGAATGAACACCGCCGGATACGGCTCGTCGAGGCCCGCGACGGCGAGCGGCGCTTCGAAGCTGTCTTTCTGCCGGCCGAACGCGTTTCGCTCGACGCTCACGTCGAGGACGCCGAGTTCCTTGACCCGGTCGTCGCCGGCGTCGCTCGAGGCGACGATCAGGCCGGCACACGTCGCGAGCAGGGGCTTCCCGGCGGCGACGTGCGCTCGGATTTCGGGGGCGATCCCCTCGCTGTGGATCAGTCGGGAGATGGTCGTCGACTCGCCGCCGGGCATCGCCAGCAGATCGCAGTCGGGGACGATCCCCGACTCGCGGATCTCGCGGACGGTGACTTCGCGGTCGCGAACCGCAGCGGCGCGCTCGATGGCCGCTGCGTGTTCCTCGACGTCGCCCTGAACCGCGACGACGCCCGCAGTCAGTGACATAGCCCCGGCTACGGATGGGGGCGTCAAAAACATCGCGCCATCCGAACCGGCTGTTGCGTCCAGTTCGATCGACCGTGACATGTCTGCCGCATCCTTACTGCCCTCGGTCACGTTTGCCGAACCGGAGATGAGCCGAACTGACGCGCGTCGATGGGAGTATAGGACGCTCAGACCGGTTCGCGGTGAAACGAAAAAAGAGGCCGAGGACCCCCAAGCGGCGCTGAACGAGCACGGCGCTGACGGCTGGGAACTCGTCGAGACGATCGACTACACGGGCGGCGGGACCAAGTATCTGGTATTCAAACGCCCCGCCGAGACGAGTGCCGGTGCCGATGACGGGTGAAACGCTGTGAACGACACCGACGACCTCGATAGTGAGATAGCCGGCGACTCCGACATCGAGACGGCCGGCGACTCCGACATCAGCACGGCGAACACGATGCGCGAACGCGCCGGTGAAAGTCGGCTCAAAATCTGGCTCCTGCTCGCCGCCTCTCGGCTGCAGGTGACCGCCGTCTTGGCGCTCGGCGTGTTCGTCACGTTCGTGGTGTTCGTCACCCTCACGCCGTCGCCCCTGCATGCGCAACTCCAGACCGGCGACACCATCGAGACGATGTTCTCGACGATGATCGGGGCGATCATCACCGGCGCTACGCTCGTCGTTACCATCGGCCAGCTGGTGCTCTCCCAGGAGAACGGTCCGCTCGGCGACCAGCGAGACCGGATGGAGAACGCGATGGACTTCCGCGATTACACCGAGGAGCTCATCGGGTCGCCCAGTCCGGCGGATCCGTCGGAGTTCCTCCGCCAACTCGTCTTCGTGGCCGAACTGCGAGCGAAGGCGCTTCGCGACGGTGTCGCTGACAACGATAACGACCAGCTCCGCGCGGAGGTCGACGAGTTCACCGACAGCCTCGTGGGCAACGCCGAACTGGTTATCGACCAGCTCGAGGACGCGACGTTCGGGAACTTCAGCGTCCTGTTCGCCGCGCTGAACTTCAACTACGGCTGGAAGATCTTCCAGGTCGAGCGGATCGCCAACGAGTTCGAAGACAGCCTGAGCGCCGAAGAGCTGTCCACTCTGGACGAACTGAAGACGTCGCTCAGCCTGTTCGGGCCGGCGCGAGAGCACGTCAAGACGCTGTACTTCGAGTGGGAACTCGTCACGCTCTCGCAGATGATCATTTACGCGGCGATTCCGGCGCTGGTCCTCGCCGGCGTCATGCTCACGGTCGTCGATGCAGGCACGTTCCCCGGGAGAACCCTCGGCGTGGCGAACATCACGTGGGCGATCGGGGTGGCGTTTACAGTGACGCTCCTGCCGTTTCTGCTGTTCGCGTCCTACGTCCTCCGGATCGTGACGGTTGCCAAGCGAACGCTCGCCATCGAACCGCTGATCCTTCGCGACTCCCAGCGGTAGTGGCGATTCGGATTGCCGATCCCGGTTCGGCCACCGTAACCGACCCGGACCGACCGCTCCCCTTCCGCGACGGGGGTCTGACAGTGCTGTGGCTACTCGAGGCGACGTTGAAAGAAGGGAGCCGATGCGTTACGAGACGAACGTCAGCAACTGGACCAGCACGCCCAGCATGACGCCGAACGCGATGACCGTCTTGGGGTCGATACGGATGGCGTTCGAGTCCTCGGAGTCGAAGTACCGGACGAGTCCGGCACTGGACATCAGCCCGCCAGTGTTCTGTCCTTTGTCCATACCCGTCCCTATGGGCCCCTGAAACTAAACCTTTCGACCGGAGCCCGTCGCATTGTTCAGATTAGCTGGTTCCAGCAGTATGCGTAGCTCTGCAACCATGTTTCAACAGTTGCTGGATCGGCGTTTCTAAAACAGTTCCCAAACTGGGAGGTACGTCGCTTTATCTCTTGAAAGAGATGTTCGACAGTGTTTCGATTTCCATGTTTTTCGTATCGAAATCGGAGCCCGAGGTGATGAAGTGCAGCTTTAAGCCATGAGCTGAATCGACGAGAAACACGGCGTCTTCGACGGCGTGTTTCTCTCTGAGTTCGCGGAGAAATATCTCAGTTAGTGCGGTTCTACGCGTCTAATAGGGTCTGAAGTGGAGGAACTCGTTCGTCTCAGGATCGACGGCAGCGTACAGCCAGTAGCGCTGATCAGTAAGTGGATCAAGGTTTCGTCAAGCGCGATGTGATCCGGCTTTTTCCCGCTGTCGGCTATAAATCGGCTTTCTGCACCCAATTATGGACCGTCGATCTCGCCCGTTCGACACCAAACCTCTCCAGAACAGAAACAGAATTCTAAAGTGATAATTCGGACAGATGGAGCTGGATACTCAATTGTATCAGCACCCGCGGTGTCGCCGCGAGTATTCGCGACCTACTGTGCGTTCAGTTTGATTACTGAAATGCTATAGATTATTGAATTGGCCGCGTCACGATATGGACATGGGCGACGAGCCCGACGGTGATGATGAGTCGGCGACGACGCGTTTGAGTCTCGCGCTGCCGGACGAAACGCTCGATCGATTACTCGAGAACAGTCCAGTCGCGGAAGACAATCAGGACGCGATCAAACGCGCGATCTGGACACAGATCGAACTCGACGAAGCCGACGAATACACCGTCGTTAAAAACTGGGAGTAAGCCGAGCCCGTGGCCGTGGCAGGGACGGACTACTAACAGTGGCTACGCTTCGAAATAGGAAAGGACTCGGTCGGCCAATCACTTTCACCCCGCGTTACGGGGGTTTATACTCGACGCGGATCAACCGGCTGATAAGACGTAACCGTGAGTGATGATCTAACTACCGTCTGGGAGGATTGGTCCCATGGGACGGTCGAACCTACTGCTCGAATCCGGAAACGGGTTTTTTGGAATGGGTCTATCGTTACCGAGTTTTGCATTCAACTCGAGTATAACAGGTCAGTCCACTACGAAATGGAAGAGGCGGCATATCACGAAGTCGCACGACTTGACCACAATGTCGCCCCAAACCGAGGTCACGATATCCGCGAAGAAGGGATCCACATGGATCTCTTCCCGAGAACAGACCACGAGCGAAAGGTGTGGGACTTTCCACCGTATCCATTACGGCAGGCTCCACAATTCTGTCGAGAGTTTTTAGAAGAACACCGGGCTTATTATCTCGGTCGATTTGAGCCGATTGTCGGCGTACCAGTTCAAAACAGCTACTACCGCTAACTCTGGTCTACCGGAACTTCGGTAAGGTCCTCTGGATCTGGCATCGGGTACTCCTCGTAGTCGGGTTCCGGGAGATCGTCGGACGAGATTGGATCCCAATCGTCTGGTCGTTCCCACTGGTCAACTGGGATTTCGTCTCTCGATTTATCCTGGCTGACGTCCGATCGTTCTTTCTCTTTTTCAGTCAACGTCATACACACCCCGGGATTGAGTACCCGTATTCCGCCTCCAGTGTTTGTTACGCGTCCCATAATGGGATGCGCTACACGGCATATGCGGTCGTCTACCTGTAGAACAGGGTGCGATGGTGATAAAACTTCACCATGAGTCCGTCGTCGATCACGGCAATCGGTTGGCAGTGGGAAACCCTTATGCGCAGCGCGAGGCAACTAGCGTTGACCGCATGACTGTCACACTCAAGGACTTCTACGCAGACTGGTGTGGCCCCTGCAAAACCCAGGATCCGATCCTCGAGGACCTCGAGGACGACTGGGAGGGCCGATTCGAAGTCGAGAAAGTAAACGTCGACGAGCAACAGGATATCGCGAACGAGTACCAGGTTCGGTCGCTGCCGACGCTGATCATCGAGAACGACGACGGCATCGTCGAGCGCTTCGTCGGCGTCACCCAGCGCAACGACATCGAGGACGCCCTCGAGTCGGCCGGCGCATAGACGACGAACACCGGCGTTCTCTTCGGTTTTCGCGATCGACGAGCGACCGCGCCCGCGGTTTCGTTTGACGCACTCGCTCGAGGCGCAGGTGCTCCTCGAGGACGCCGATCGGAACGACGCCGGTCGACTTCGCTCGCGTCGCCTCAGCCGACGCCGTCTAGAGCCACTTCACGCCGACGTCGTGCATCTCCTCGTTGTACTTCGCGATGTTGATGACCAGCGGCGTGACGCTCTCGACTTCGGCCGCGTTGGCCAGCGGCCCGGCCTCGAGCGCGCGCAGGCCGTCGATCTCGTTCGCGATCGACAGGACGGTTGCCGCGGCGTCCGAGTCATCGGCGACGACGAGCGTGTCGAGCCCGAGGTCGTTGTCGAGGTTCGACAGCGCGTCGGCCGCGAGGTTGTGGAACGCGCCGACGACCGGCACTTCGTCGGGGGCCCGCCCGGCGACGAGCTCGGTGACGCTGCCCGCCGACGGCGGGTGGTAGTGCAGACCATCTTCGTCGCCCTGCATGCCGACCGCGGGGGTTACGAGAACGGTCTCCGCGTCGAGACTGTCGGCGACCGCTTCGACGGTGTCGCCGACGTAGTACGGCGGGACGCTGAGAATGACGACGTCGGCTCGATCGGCCGCCATCTCGTTGCCGAAGCCTTTGATGTCGGCGTCGGCCCCGCGCGCCTCGAGTTCGTCTTCGTATTCCGCGACCGCGTCGCGAGCCTTCTCGGGATCCCTCGAGCCGATGAGGATCTCGTGGTCCGTGTCCCGGGCAAACCGCAGTGCGAGCCCTTCGCCGATGTCGCCGGTGCCGCCGAGCAGTGCAATTCGCATACGCACCTCTCGGGAGGGCACCCGAATAAAAGGGCCGGGGATCGGCCGATATCGCCGGGTTCTCGGACGGGAGACCGAACGAAAGTGATGGAAACGTCGCCCGCCCTCGAGTGGACCGACATCGGTCCTCGGGTAACGAGTCCGAGCGGGCCACCACACGTCCGACTGCGACGGATGTGACTACGGCGCGTCGTCCTCGCTCGGGTTCATCGCCGCGCCCAGCCCGCCGTCGTAGGCGTCGCGCTCGGTCACCTCGTGGATCCGCTGCTCGAGTCGCCCCTCGAGTTCCTGCCGCCGCTGCTCGTCCACGTCGGCGTTGGTCCCCAGATCCCGCAGGTCGTGTCGTGCCGTTCGCAGGACGGAGACGGCCTCCTCGGTCTCGAGGTCGTCCGCGCGGTCGAGTGCGCGCTCGACGTCCGCGAGGGTGGTCTCGGTCATGGCGGCGGTTCGTGGGGGACACGCATCAAAGACCGGCCGGGAAGCGCCACGTCGGCGACTCGCGGCCGACCCCACAGCTTCCATTACCCGGCCCCCCGTCGATCCGGTATGGCACGCCCAGCCGTCATCGCTCACCGCGGCTACGCCGGCGTCGCACCCGAAAACACGATCGAGGCGGTGACTCGAGCGGCCGATCGCGACGAGACCGCGATGCTCGAGATCGATGTCCAGCCGGCCGCCTGCGGGACCCCGGTCGTGATCCACGACGAGCGCCTCGGGGGGATCCGTGACGGCCGGCCACTGACCGACGCCGGGGGGTTCGTGTGGGAGACGCCGCTCGCGGAGCTTCGAGAGACGCGGGTGCTGGGTACCGACGCGGCGGTGCCGACGCTCGCGGACGTACTCGAGGCCGTCCCCAAGACGGTGGGTCTCAACGTCGAACTGAAGAACCCAGGCCGATCGGATCTGCGCGTCGGCGAGTCGCTCTCGCCGGCCGAACGCGACGAGCGCCGCGAGGCGTGGCGGCCGTTCGTCGAGCGCGTCGTCGCCGATTGTGTCGCCTTCGACGGCGAACTGCTCTTCTCGTCCTTTTGCGAGGGGGCGATCGCGGCGCTGCGCGAGGTCGCCGACGACGCCGCGGCACCGCTGGTGTGGGACGACCTCGAGGCCGGCCTCGAGATCGCGCGCCGGTACGATTGCGAGGCGATCCACCCGCCGCGGAACGCGATCGCCGGGACGGAGCTGGCCGGGACGGCCTACGCCGGTTTTTCGATGAGGGAACCCGAGATCGACGTGCTCGAGGCGGCCCACGCGGCGGGCCGAGCGGTTAACGTCTGGACGGCGACCAACTGGGTCCAGTTCGACGCACTCGCGGCAGCGGATGTCGACGGAATCATCACTGACTATCCCGGGCTTGATAGGGGCTCGAGCGGTCGATAACGACAGCAGTCGGCGCGATGCCGCGCGATTCGATCCCAGCCGCGTCACCGGATGGCAAGTACTGCCTGCAACTGCGCCGGATACCTTGATACGACAAATCGTGCAAAGGAAGTGTTGACTATGTATCTCGTCTCGCGTTCGAGGTGTCGGTTCGACCGCGGGCTTGCGAACGAACCCGGCGTCGCCGCGGTCCGGCGTGGTGTCGACTCGAGGCACTGGTCGGGAGGTGGCGGCCCATGAGCGAGCTTCCGCCGCAGACGACCATCAAGCGGTGGCTGGTGACGACCAATCACAAGGATGTCGGCATTCTCTATCTGGCGACGGCGCTATTCTTCCTCGTCGCCGGCGGCGTCCTCGCATTGCTGTTTCGCGCTCACCTCTGGGAGTTCGGCGGCACCGGACTCCTCACGAACACCGAGTACAATCAGTCGGTCTCGATCCACGGATTGCTGATGGTGTTCTGGTTTATCTCACCGCTCGGATTCGGCTTCGGGAACTATATCGTTCCGCTCCAGATCGGGGCGAAGGACATGGCATTTCCGCGCCTGAACGCGCTGAGTTACTGGTTCTACCTGTTTTCGGGTCTTCTCGTCATCTTCTCGTTCTTCCAGGGGACGACGTGGGCCAACGGGTGGTACATGTACGCGCCGCTGAACGTGCCGATCTACAACCCCGGCTACACGCTGACGATGGGCGGCAATACGACGATCCTCGCGTTGACTCTGTTCGTCCTGTCGACCACCCTCAGTACGGTGAATTTCCTGACGACGATCCACCGCTGTCGTGCCGAGGGTCTCGGCCTATGGAACATGCCGCTGGTCACGTGGGGGATCCTCCTGACCGTCTGGATGATGCTGTTCGCGTTCGCGGCGCTGCTGGCCGCACTCATTCTCATGTTGACCGACCGCCTCCTGCTCACGCAGTACTTCGCGACCGCCCAGGGCTCGAGTCTGCTGTGGGGACACCTCTTCTGGTTCTTCGGCCATCCGGAGGTGTATATCGTCTTCTTCCCTGCCCTGGGGATCATGTTCGAGACGTTCCAGACGTTCACTGGCCGCCGAATCGTCGGCCGGAAGTGGGTCATCATCGCGATGGTCCTGGTGGCCGTTCAGTCCTTCCTGGTCTGGATGCACCACATGTTTCTGACGACGATCAACCTCCCGATCAAGACGCTGTTCATGGCGACGACGATTGGGATTTCGCTGCCCTTCGACCTGATGGTCTTCGCGCTGATCTACACGATGATCAAGGGTCGCGTCCGATTCACGACGCCGTTTCTGTTCTCGCTGGGTGCGCTCGTGTTGTTCATCCTCGGCGGGATCACCGGCGTCTTCCTCGGTGCCGTCGTCCTCGACTACGAGTTCCGAGGCACCTACTGGGTCGTCGCGCACTTCCACTACGTCATGGTTGCGGGGGTCACCGCGCTGATCGGCGGCCTCTACTACTGGTGGCCGAAGATCTCCGGCAAGATGTACTCCGAACGGCTCGGGAAGCTCAGCTTCGCGGTCTACTTCGTCGGTTTCAACCTGCTGTACTTCCCAATGTTCCTCGCGTGGGAGACGCCGCGGCGCGTCTTCCACTATCCCGAGGGGACCGAGCTCTACCACCAGCTGGCGACCGTCGGAGCCTTCGTCATCGGGACGGGAGTTCTGCTCGTCTTCATCACGCTCGCGAAGAGTTTCGTCTCCGGGCCCGACGCGCCGGACAACCCGTGGGCGTACTCGCGAACCGCCGAGTGGGCGACGACCTCACCCCCGCCGCTCGAGAACTGGCCGAACCGACCCAGCTACGCGAACGGTCGCCTCGAGTTCGTCGACGACGCGACGGCGGCCGACGGCGGCGCGGTCGCCCACGAGCGCACCGGAGCGGCCGAGTCGCTCGAGGCCGACCACGAGGACCACGCGAGCATCTGGCCGTTCGGAATCGGGGTTGGCATGTTCGTTATGTTCCTCGGATTATCGGGACTAACGCCGTACGTCGCCAACTTCGCGACCGCACGCGGCGCGGAACTCGCCGGGAGCACCGCCGGATCGGAGAACGTTCTCTACCCCGTGCTCTCGCTCGTCGGCGTCGGCATCCTGGGGGTCGCGCTGTTCCAGTACGGACGCGAGGAATTCAACGCACCCGAGATGGCCATCGCCGAACGGTGGCCGTTCGAGGGGGTCGGCACGACCAAGACCGGCGTCTGGTTCTTCCTGGCCTCGGACGTCGTCGTCTTCGGTGCCGTCATCGGGGCGTACGTGTTCATGCGGATCCACGGCGGCTGGGGCAATTTCGATCCCGTGCCGCCCTCGGCGACGATCGGACTGATCAACACCTACGTCCTGCTCACCTCGAGTTTCACGGTCGTCCTCGCGCTGGTGATGGCCGAACGCGGGAACAAGCGCGGGCTGCTGTCGTCGATGGGAGCCACGCTGCTACTCGGACTCACGTTCCTCGGCATCAAGGGCTACGAGTGGAGCCAGGAGTTCGCCCACGACATCTACTGGTTCACCGACCTCGAGTACTCGATGTACTTCGTGACGACCGGCCTCCACGCGCTGCACGTCATCCTCGGCCTGCTCATCGCGGCGTTTCTGATCTACCGGATCGTGAGCGTCGATGCCTACCTCACGGACGACCGTCCGGTCGAGTACTTCGGCCTCTACTGGCACTTCGTCGACATCGTCTGGGTAATTCTCTTCCCGCTGTTCTAC
The DNA here is from genome assembly GCF_041894845.1 of Natrinema sp. H-ect4. Taxonomy (NCBI): domain Archaea; kingdom Methanobacteriati; phylum Methanobacteriota; class Halobacteria; order Halobacteriales; family Natrialbaceae; genus Natrinema; species Natrinema sp. H-ect4. The sequence continues at coordinate 188,652 of NZ_JBHDYC010000009.1, read as the reverse complement.
CTCATGTAGCGCGGTGGGGGGCCGTTTTTCTACACGCGACGGGCGAGGGAGCCTCGAGGCCGTCCTCCGATCGGAGGAGATCAACCCAATACAAGGAGATCCCTGCCGAACGAGGCGTATGGAACTCTCGAGCATCGTCGACAGACTCGACGAGGAGTTGCGAACCGACGAGTACGCCGACCTCGACGCCAGCGCGAACGGGCTCCAGGTCGGCCCGGAGGTGGCCGAGATCGAACGCATCGCGGTCGCCGTCGATGGGGTCCGCGAGACGTTCGAGGCGGCGATCGAGGCCGACGCGGACCTGCTGGTCGTCCACCACGGGCTCTCGTGGGGCGGCTTCGACCGCGTGACCGGCCGGACCTACGACCGGATCGCCCCACTGATCGAGAACGACCTCGCGCTGTACGTCTCCCATCTCCCGCTCGACGGCCATCAGGAACTGGGCAACGCCGCCGGCGTCGCCGACCTGCTCGGACTCGAGGACCGCGCCCCGTTCGGCGAACACGGCCCCGAACACATCGGCCAGCGGGGAACGGTAGCTGGTTCTTACACCCCCGATGAACTCCGCGAGCACCTCGAGACGAATCTGGATATCGGCGGCCAGCCCGTCCAGCACCTCGCGTTCGGGCCGGACGAGATCGAAGACGTCGCGGTCGTTACCGGCAGCGGGGTCGACTGGCTCGACGAGGCCGTCGACGCGGGCGCGGACGCGCTGGTGACCGGCGAGGGGAAAGGAAAGGCCTACCACGAAGCGCAGGAGGCGGGAATCCACGTCTTCCTCGCGGGTCACTACGCGACGGAGACGTTCGGCGTCCGAGCGCTGCGGGATCTGGTCGAGGAGTGGGGCCTCAAGACGACCTTCCTCGACGCGCCGACGGGACTGTAGCACCGGCCCTGGATCCGGCTCGAGGGAGCTGACACCGGTTGCGGGGATGGGTAAAATCCCTCTTTCAGGTATCCCGTCCATTATGTTAGACGCGTCGAAACGAGGCGTCGTGGCTTCATCATCGACACTGCCGACGGCTCTCTCAGTATCGACCTACGTCGAGGAGGGCGCTCGTATCGCCGCAATCTTGCTCGTCTGGGGCGTTATCGCCGCGTTTTTCACCTACGGCATCGCCGAGATCGGCGGGCCGGGGAGCCTCTTCAAAACGATCGGCCCGCAACTCGGCGCGCTCTTCGCACTGACCGGACTGCTCAACGCGATCCTCTATCTCCTGTATCGCACCGTCGATTACTGGCGACGGAGCGTGACGGGAGCGCTCGAGCCCGAGGGGTGATTCACGGGGTCGAAACCGATCATCGGCGGACCACCGAGACGGATCGGGACCGCGACGTTCAAACCGCTCGCCCGCCCACTCGAGGACATGAGCGACGAGCACGACAACGGGAGCGACGACGCCGACGGCGAGGCGGACGGTCACCACGAGCCCGAGCGGGAGACGTTCTCGCACGACCCGATCGGCCACGCCGAGGTCCGCGCCGGAATGACGGTCGGCGAACTCGCGGACGAGTACGGTAACGCGGGCGTCGGCGCGGCGGACCTCCACGAGGCCGTCGACGTCACCGAAGCGATGTTCGACGACGACGTGACCGTCTTCTTCGGCCTCGCGGGCGCGATGGTCCCGACGGGGATGCGAGCGATCGTTGCTGACCTGATCCGCGACGGCTACATCGACGTCCTCGTCACGACGGGCGCGAATCTCACCCACGATTCCATCGAGGCCATCGGCGGGAAACACCACCACGGCGCGGTCCACGCCGAGGGCAAGACCGAGCGCGAACACGACGAAACGCTGCGCGACGAGGGCGTCGACCGCATCTACAACGTCTATCTCCCACAGGAGTTCTTCGCCGACTTCGAGAGCCACCTGCGCGAGGAGGTGTTTCCGGTGCTCGAGACTGAATGCGAAGACGGGGACCTCGTCTCGATCCAGCGGCTCACGGAGGAACTCGGCCGGGCGAACGCCGAGGTGAACGAGCGCGACGATATCGCGGAGGACGCGGGTATCGCCGCCGCGGCGTACGAGAACGACGTGCCGATCTACTGTCCCGCCGTCCAGGACTCCGTGCTCGGCCTGCAGGCGTGGATGTACTCCCAGACGTCGGCCTTCTCGCTGGACGCGCTGGCGGACATGACGCCGCTGACCGATATCGCCTACCACGCGGAGGAAGCCGGTGCGTTCGTCGTCGGCGGCGGCGTCCCCAAGAACTTCACCCTCCAGACGATGCTCGTCTCGCCCGACGCCTACGATTACGCCGTCCAGTTGACGATGGACCCACAACAGACCGGCGGCCTCTCCGGCGCGACGCTAGACGAAGCCCGCTCGTGGGGCAAACTCGAGACGGACGCCGAGAACGTCTCGGTCTACGCCGACGCGACGATCACGCTCCCGCTGGTGGTCGCGGCGGCTCGCGAGCGACTCGAAAACTGATATTACGGCGCTCGAGGGAGCGATAGCGCCTCCCTCGTTCGAGCGCTCATCAGTACGTCTGGTACGTCGCCGAGCCGACCTCGATCCGGACCAGCGTGTTTTCGGCGTACGCGTCGGACTCCGCGTCGTACTTCTCGTTGATCCGGCGGCGAGCCGCGGCGGTCTCGCTTTCGTCGTCGACGACCGTCGCCGTGCCGAGTAGCGAGACCATCCATTGCGTGTGCCCCGCCTCGTCGCTCTGTACCGAGATGGCGACCCGCGGATTCTCCCTGATATTCGCCAGCTTCCGGCCGGTTGTTACGATCTCGACGACCCCGTCGGCGTACCGGTACCAGACCGGCGCGACGTGGGGCCGTCCCTCGGCACAGGTTCCCAGATGGGCCATCAACGGCTCGCTCTCGAGCAGTCGTTCCGCCTCCGGTGAGACCGTCGACACGGTCGTCCCGGCGACGGGCAGCGAAAAAAGGGTTGCCATGCCGATGCCGGCGCGTCGGTCGCCACCGCGTCCGAACGGCGCTGTTTCGTTAAGCGTGAAAAGTGAGGCGGCACGATTTTGTGGTGCTCTATGCCAAAAATCCGCCGCCTCAGTGGATGTAGCGACTGGATCGATTTGAGTTTTGTGGAGCGAGAGCGGACACCGCGTCAACTGATGGAGCTCGGTATTCGACTCCATCTCGCTGGTCTCTCGCTTTCGAATACCGTTCGAGAATTAGAGAAGTTCGGTGTCGAACGAAGTCGCAAGGCAGTCCACGATTGGGTTCACAAGTGCGATCTACAGCCGGCGGATGACGAGAAGCCGAATCACGTCGCGCTCGACGAGACAGTGATTCAACTCGACAAACATCGCTATTGGCTGTACACTGCTGTCGATCCAGAAACGAACAAAATTCTCCATATTCGGCTGTACTCGACGACTACGACTGCGTTGACAGAACGGTTCTTGCAGGAGCTCACGGAGAAACATGACCTCGACGATGCCGTGTTTCTCGTCGATGGAGCAAAACATCTCCAGACTGCACTCCGCCGATCAGGACTCCGATTTCGATACGAAAAACATGGAAATCGAAACAGTGTCGAACGTGTCTTTCGTGAGATAAAACGACGTACTTCTTCGTTCTCAAACTGTTTTAGTCACGCAAAACCGTCAACAGCCGAATCGTGGCTCCAAGCCTTCGCCGTCTGGCACAATGCTACAAACTAAACACGACCGTCCGAACTGCCACACGGCTTATTACGTCGTCGTCCATTTACGGGCATATTCAATCGATCCTATGAGCGAGTCGACCGGAGGCCCCACGAGCGACGAGATCGGGGGCGGGAGCGGCGAGATCGGCGTGCTCTACGTCGCCGATGACCCGACCGTCGCGGCGGAGCTCGCCGCCGCACTCGAGTCCGCGAGCGACCGGCTGACGGTCGAGACGATCGACGACGAGGCCGCAGCGCTCGAGTTCGCCAGGACCGGCCGCGTTGGGTGTCTCGTCGTCCGGCCGGCGGCTACTGATCCCGGGTCGCTGCTCGAACAGGTCCGCGAGGACAGTCCGAACCTGCCCGTGTTCGTCATCACCGACGACAGAGACGAGGCCACCGCCAGCGCCGCTCTCGCGGCCGGTGCGACCGGCTGTCTGTCCGAATCGGCGGCTCGCCACGGGGAACGGCTCGCGACGCGTATCGAGCGTGCAGTCGAGCGGGCGAGCGAGCGGCGCAACCTCGAAGCGTCGACCGCCCGGTTTCGCGCCCTCACTGAGAACGCTACCTTCGCCGTGGTTACGGCGAGCGACGACGGGAGAATCCAGTACGCCAACGACGCCGTCGAATCGATCGTGGGCTATGCGCCCGAGGAACTGGTCGGCGAGCGGATCTCGACGATCGTCCCGGCGAGGTATCAGAACAGCCACCGGGATACGATCGCCCGCTACCTGCGGACTGGGGAGCAGAACCTCGACTGGGACTGGGTGGAATTCGACGCCCTCCACGCGGACGGTCACGAGGTCCCAGTGGGCATCTCATTCGGCGAGGCGTTCGTCGACGGCGAGCACCTCTTCACCGCCGTGATCCGAGACCTCCGCGATCGCAGGCGCTTAGAGCGCGAACGCGAAGCCACCCTCGAACGGATCGGCGACGCCTTCGTCTCGATCGACGCCGACTGGGAGTACACCTACGTCAACGAGCAGGCCGTCGACCTCCTCCAGCGGCCCGACGAGGAACTGCTCGGCGAGCCGCTCGAGACGGCGTTCGAGACCGTCGACGGAACCGAACTCGAACGGCAACTCGAGCGCGCGTTCACAGAGCAGACGATCGTGAGTTTCACGGAGTACTTTGCGTCCCTCGGACGATGGTTCGAGATCCGCGCTCATCCCTCCGAGGATGGCCTCTCGATTTTCTTCACCGATGTCACCGATCGCATTCGTGCCGAGCAGGAACTCGAGGCGAACGTCACGGCGCTGCAGACGCTGTACGATATCTCGACGAAGCCGGACACGTCGCTCGACAAGAAGCTCCCGGAGTTGCTGGAACTCGGCTGTGAGTATCTCGGGTTACCGCACGGGTTTCTCACGCAGATCGACCTCGACGAGCGGACCCAGACTATCGTCAAGTCCCGGGGCGATCACGCGCTCTTGCAGGCGGGCGAGTCCTGCCCGCTTTCGGAGGCGTACTGCCGGAAGACGATCAAGACCCACGAGCTCGTCACCGTCGCGAACGCGCCCGACGAGGGCTGGATCGGCGACCCGGCCTACGAACTGTTCGAACTCGGTAGCTACGTCGGCGCGAAGGTGACCGTTGACGGCGACATCTGGGGCACCCTCTGTTTTGCCTCGAGCGAGCCCCGCGACGGCGACGGCTTCTCGGAAGCCGAGCGATCGCTGGTCAAGCTGATGGCGAAGTGGGTCAGCTACGAGACCGAACGCGAACGATCTCGTGAGACGCTCGAACGGCAGAACGACCGTCTGCAGGAATTCACGAGCGTTGTCAGCCACGACCTGCGGAACCCCCTGAACGTCGCACAGGGTGCGCTCGAACTCGCCGAAGCGGGCGATCGATCCCAACTCGAGGCCTGTCGGGAGGCCCTCGATCGGATGGCGCAACTGATCGAAGACCTGCTCTCGTTGGCCGAGCAGGGGGCGACGACGGCCGAGCTGGAGCCGGTGTCAGTGCAAGACTGCGCGACGAGGGCCTGGTCGATGGTCGACACCGGGGACGCCGCCCTCGCGGTCGAGGGAGAGTTCTGGGTCCGGGCCGACCCCGACCGGCTCCAGCAACTGCTCGAGAACCTGTTTCGGAACGCGCTCGATCACGGGGTCCCCGAGGGAGGGTCGACTGCCGACCTGACCGTTTCCGTCGGCGACTGTGTGGACGGGTTCTACGTGGCCGACACCGGGCGGGGGATTCCTGAATCCGACCGCGACGAGGTCTTCGATATCGGCTTTACGACTGCCGAGGACGGCACCGGGTTCGGACTCGGAATCGTGAAACGGGTCGCCGAGGCCCACGACTGGGGCCTCGCGGTGACGGCCGGCGACTCCGGCGGCGCTCGCTTCGAGGTGACCGGCGTCGCTCGACCGCGCGACTCGCGGTGATCCGTCCGCGCGTTCGTGGCGACCTCGAGCGCGAGAGCCGTTCAGTAACCGTGCGCAAGTACCTTTTTCCGCCTCGGGTTCGCTCGCGGTGCTCGCTCACCTCTCGGCGCAAAAATCTACGCTAAAAAGGCCGCCTTCACGGGCTTCGCCCGTTCCGGCGGTGAACCGCTCGCTTCGCTCGCGGATGCTGGCAACGGTAAGTCCTTCGCCTGTACTGTCCACTCTCACGTTCGGGTACGTACTTGCCCACAGAACGTCACCGACGACCGACACCCGCTCAGTACTCCGCCCGGAGCCGCTCGAGGTCGAGTCGCGCGTAGTGCCAGAGCGTCCCTGTCAACCCGTCCTCGGTGATCCGCCGGCCCGAACTCTCGACCAGCACGGTCGGGCAGTAGGCCGTCGGGTAGCGGCGAGCGAGCCGTCGGCTGAATGCCGTGTCCTCGTTCGACACCTCGGGAAAGCCGCCGATTTCCTCGAAGGCCCGCCGGTGGACGAAGCAGTTGAACCCCGGCAGGATCGGCCGCTCGAGCCGCGAGAAGACGTGGTTGATCGTCACCTCCATGAGCTTCGCTCGGCGGGGACCGGTGATTCGACAGTAGGAACTGGCGGCCGCGAGCCCGTTGGCCTCGACGAAGCCGAGCAGTTCGGTGAGGTAGTTCGCCCGCACCCGCGTGTCCGCATCAACGAAGGCCAGCCACTCGCCGGACGCTCGCTCGGCCCCGAGATTCCGCGCCGTAGCGATGCTCTCGCCGCCCTCGGGAACGATCGTCGCGTCGTATTCGCGGGCGATCTCTCGGGTCGCGTCGCTCGAGTCGCCGTCGACGACGAGCACCTCGTACGCGTAGGCCGTATCCAGCGCGGTCAGACTCGCGAGGGTTCCCCGGAGGTACTCCGCCTCGTTTCGTGCCGGCACCACGAAACTGACGTCTGCGTCGCCGTCACGCTCGTCGCCAGTCATCAGTACTCGAGTGATTACGGGGACGGGTTCTCAAGCTATCGGACCTGTGCGGCCTGAAACGAGCGTCCACACGCGGTTTGAGCGAGTCGGTGGGCGCGACAGATCGTGCGAACAGCTCCCATGATATTTGTTTTCAGACAGCTGCCCACAGAGACGATATCTATCATGAACTTTTATAACCATGGACTCAGTAGGGGTGAGTACAGATGTCGGTCGTACACGTAGCAGCCTGAATTCGTTGCCGACGAGTACCGATTTTCGACGATATCCCACACCCGACCGACATGAGCACACAACACCTGCAGTCCACGACCGACGCCGAACCGACATCGAATCGAACCGCGACCCGAACACAACCGGCTCCCTCGAGCGCCGTTACCGAGGATCCGCGAACGGCCACCGACCGCGCTCCCCGGACGTTCTCGCAGCAGAGTACGGGGCGACTCGAGAACCTGATCGACGAGTGGAACGCGGCTTTTGCGAACGAGAACGCGGGACGCGGCCGGTAAGGCCGAGGCTCGATGTAGTTTTCGCTGCCGAATCCAAACCGTCTTTGGAGCGACGGCGGTAGGACTGTGTGGCCGATGACGATGCACCCGCTCCGAGCCGGACTCGGCATCCGGTGGTGACGAGCCCTATGAGTGCCGAGGCCTCTTCTCCTACATAGGAGTTTAGCACACGTCTACTAGAATTTAACGCAAGCTCCGTGGAGAACTGGACATTTGAAAGCTGATTTTGTCGTCAAGGGAAGAGCGAGATAGGGGGTTGGTAGGTTAGTTGTTGTGGAGATCTCGGTGGCAGCTACCGCATAGCCAAGTCACATCCAGAGGCCTGCTGTAGTCCTCGTGGTGAGCTTCCACATTTTCAGTTGAGCCGCACTTCTCGCACGGTTCTTTTTCGAGTTTTCCGGTTCGCAGTGCCTCGAAAACTTTCTTCCTCGCAGCGACTTTGTGAGGGTACTTCTCCTGCATCCGCTTCTTGTAGCGGTAGTGATTCTGGGAGATGCCACCTTTCCAGTTCGGGTTGTTCTCTCCTTCGAGACCGTGTTTCTGGTTTCGTTTCCTTGCTCCCAGTGTTCCGGCGCAGGAGAGGCCGCACGTTTTCCCACTGCCATTTTTGAGGTTGTCGAGTCGTGTGTGGTAGATGTCTCCGCAGACGGTGCAGGAATTTAGTACGAACCTCCGTGTTTCTCCTTCGATGATTTTGCCGTAGATGATTCTGTTTGCGTAGTGTTCTCCAGTCATTACAGCCAGCATGGTTATCTAAAGGCCTCTAATACTGTATTGTCAGGACTGTAATATAAACAGGGTGCGAAGCGTCCTGTAAAGGACGACCCGTATCGCTAATCCTGTCCGGCAGTGTGAAGGCCTCGCCCTTTGTCCGCTCTCTCGCTTCTCGCTCTTTTCTCTTTTCGGTAGTACCCTATAATATAGTTGTTAGGGGTTTGAGACCTGTTTCAAGGCCTTTGTTCTGGGCTGTTGTTTTGTGTGTGGCCTGTTTCTGGGCTGGTTTTCGGGCCTGGTGATTTTGTTCTGGCCTGTTTGAGGGGCTGTTTTTCGGGGCTGTTGGGTGTGCCTCCTCTCTCCTCTTTATAATAGTGACAGTATACTGTCACCTTTAAAAGAGTTGAGGCCTGTGTATATGATAGGTGAAAACAATTTCAGACGACGACAGCACAAGTCGAAAACAACTGCTCGAAAAAATCTACGACGAGATCAAAGACATAGCCCCAGAGAAAGCCGAGGACTACAAAGAAATCGCCGAAAAGGACCACTACATGTTACCCGGGGAAGCAATCGCACTTCCTGTAGAAATAGACGAAATCTCAGAGTGTTACGGCCTCGATTTTAACGAAGAGAACGCAAGGGAGATAGCCGAACGCACCGTTCTCGTCTACTTTATGAACGAAGGTGTCCTTAGAGAGTATCTTTTGAACGAGGACGTGGAGAATAAGCCCTCCAGCTTTCCTGAACACCTCAAGACTAACGCCTCAAGGGAGCTTCGTGAAACAATTTGCTGGCTCTACAAGGAGATACACCCTCACGAGTGGAAAGACATAGAACAGGATGTTAAGGAGGCCCTTGAAATCCCTGAAGACTCAAACTTTCCTGCCGAAGAGGTGGCCCAGTAGTGGGACATAGAGCCCTCCTGATAAAGCAGGATTCAGAAGACAGTTTCCGATACGTCTACTCACACTGGGGAGCGAACAAGTTCAAACGCCTTACAGACGAATATTATTATAGCGAGAAGGACATCAGCGACGAAGACATCAGCCAACGTTTCCAAGAAATCTGGGAACAATCAGACGATAGAGGCGAGGAGATCAAGTCGGGTTCTTCTCTTGACGACATCGTAGACGTGGAAGACATCGGAATAGAGGCCTACATCATCGAAGACAAGGACGGGGAGATCCACATAGTTATCCCTACTATCACCAGCGAGGTCAACGTCGCCGTCACAAGGCCTCTCAAGGAGATTAACGACCTTCACCGCCTCAAAGGGATGCGGAAAAGGGTTCAGCACTACATCAAGACCGCAGCAAAGCAAGGCCTTGAGGAAGACACGATAAGAGAGGGAGTCAGGACAACAGTATCCGAGTTTCGCAGGGACAGCCACACACTGCTTATTGATGAAAGCGACAGCGCACAGGTCAAAGTATTTAACAGAATCAGCAGGGTGATGGCCTGATGCCCACTTCTGTTCTTATCGACCGGTGCGAAATCAGCGAAACACAGCAGAAGGGTGGTGCTTAATTCACCAGCTTATCAGATGCATAGTCTACGCTAAAAACAAGCAAACTGCGATAACTCAGGCCAGAAGCAATCTGCAGGAATTAACGAGCAGCGGAGAGCCATACGACTACTTTGTCACCTTTGAGGAGGACGAGCCAACTAATGGAGTGGCAGGAAAAGACAGGTTCGGCGATCGTCCCCCAGCAGTAGAAGCAGACTCAGAGAAAGGTCAAGAGCTTGTAGAAGAGGGCTGGGAAAGCCAGAAAGAGGCCTACGAGAAAGCCTTAGAGAAGATCGAGAATTTCTTTGAGTCCACGGATGACGCGATGGATATTGTAGAAACAACGCAGGATGGATTGATCCGGCATCAAATGATGAAGTTAGGCCGTTACAGAGGTTATCCCGTCTTCTTCTACGACCACTATTGTTCAGGCCTTACAACGAGAGACGACCTTGATTCAGCTCTTGAAGCACCGAACAGTGAAAATCAGAAAATCTGGATAGTCCCAGCTGATGTTCACTTCTGAATAGGGTGATTACGATAGAGAGAATAATCACACCTGATGGATTCAATCCAGATGAGCAGCTTACTGGAGAGACCGGAGGACTCCACATTGAGAAGGCCTACGAACAATTACAGGGAGTCGGAATACACGGCTTCAACTTCGCAGATCTGGAGAGTCATGGAGTACATCCGGTATTCCATCACGAGGAACTTGACCTAAGAATCTACGCTGTACCTAACGACCCGAGAACAGGATACATCCATATACAGGTAGAGGCCGGTGAGGACTCTGTTTTCAGAGACCAAGTTCACGGTCAGATAGTAGAAGAATTAGAGGCCTTTGAACATCTAACTGTAGGCGAGTACCTTGAACGAGTGAGGGACTTCATCGAAGAAAATCTTCTCAGCAAAAGCCGGAGGGAGGAACTCCGGAGCGAAGAGGAGCAGGAGGGATAGCCAATCCCCCTTCTCCTATTTTTGGGTGAGAACCTACCTATGACGAGTTTAGACAATCTTGAGACTACGGATAGCGGAAGCGTCCAGAAAAAGGACGCAATGCAGTGGCTCGAAAGCCTTGAAAACCCCGAAATACCCGAAGCCTTAGAGGACGAGTTGATCCAGTCGGTCGTTCCGAAGCCTCAGGACCACAGTGGTTCAGCGTTCCCGACACCAATCAGCCAGGTCCGTGTAACCGGCAGGCCTGAGTTTATCGAGCAGGTCGCACGTCTATTCCAGTGGTTCAACGTATTCGAGTCCTCAGCAACACGACTCGCCATCAAACTCCAGCAGATAGAAGACCGAGAGACAGAGGAACTTACGGATAACTACGCGCTTTACCTGTCGGCAGCAGTCCGAGGCAAGGAAGGAGTCGTCCAGCAAATGATGATGGGAAGCGGCGAAGACCAGAGACTGTCTAAGGCCTTAGAAAAAGCAGAGAAGGAAACAGCTCTCACGGTGGAGCAGTGACTTCGTCGGTGAGTGTAGAAGCACTAGATCTGGAACGTGGAGACACCGAGTTTCAGGTCCAGCAGTGGGAGGACGAGTTAGCGAAAGACACGAAATCGGCGTTGAAGGATATGGCTGAGGTGGAGGACGAAGATATTGAGGCTGAGGCCGCGGCCTTCACCGCAAAACTCCTGTTCCTGGTCACGGACGGTGACTGGAAGCAGTCGGAGGGAATCGCCTCCGTTCTTGAATCTTTTTTCAGCGAACAAGCGGGTGACGACGTCGAACCTGAAAACTCCGAAGACGAGAACGGGAAGAAGGAAAGCGGTAACGAGGAGCAGGAAGAGGCCTCAGAAGAACACTCGAACTCCTCAGACGAAGACGAAGAGGCAGATGATTCGGACGAAGACGAGGATGAGCGGGTGATTATAAAATGACGAATAAGACGATTGAGCGACAGAGCGCGGCAAAGGCCGTGGCCGAGATATTCCATGGTCAAGGCCCTCTCACCGACGAAGAGAAACAGCAGTACAAGGAATTGACTGAGGATGTCGCCCATTTCAACAAGACAGGGAGTTTCAAAGAGCTACGTTCGCCGGATCAGGATCAGGAGCCGCAGAAGGTGGAAATAGAGATAGCCACCGACGACGCAGGAAAATCAGAGCAAAACAGCGATGAGGACGAGGAGTAGAATCCTCATCTCCTCTTTTTTCAGGTGATGCTCTTATCGCTACGCTACACGAGGTTACAGCGTCGAACACGGTCAAGGTTACAGACCATAAAAAGGTTGAAAATCTGCTTACGGACGGACGAAGTCTCTCCTGTAAATTCCATTTAGAAGATGGCAAGCTGTATTTCCACGGTTACGACGGTTTCAGAGTCTACAGAGAAGATAGAGAAGAGATAGGCCGGTATCACGGAGTAGAAGGCCTTCTCCACGAACTCAAAGAATACTTCGAGGAAGGGGAGGAGCTGATCATCCAAGGAATCGGCAACGAGAAAACTCGGTTCCCTCTTTGCGCCTACCAGTTCAGGGCGACACCAGAGGCCGTCTACTACTCTGACTTGGGTACGGACGAGGAAGAGATCGAGGTGGAAGCTGGGAGTGAGTGAGGTCGATTTTGCTGAGGAGGCGGTCGCTGCCGCTTTCGCAGAACTTCTTTAGGGGTTCGCATAATTGTCAGAAATTTATAACAGGGATTAAGATTAGTTTTAAAAGGACCATTGGGCCATTAGTCCTTAGGTGGATTTATTCTTGAATTTTGGACTGAATTTTTCGACTATGTCAGCCATAGGGATAGTTTCTATTTTAGTGGGTATCTTGACTGTTGGTGGTTATCAGCAGATATCGCAACCAGATACCTTTTCGATTGGTTTGGAAGGTGAGTTAGAGGAAGGGAGTTCGACATTAGATCCTCAGCCATTGTCTGTTTTGTACATTGTTGATGCGTCTGCAGGCTGTGAACAGGGAGAAAGGCTTTGGGCCACAAATTCTAATCTTGATGATGGAGAAAATATCAGTATAGACTACACTGCTGAAAAGAAGGAGATTCAAGATCAACAGGAAGGAGTTGACCTGGATCCAACTCTCATCCAGTTTTGTGCGACTACAACAACAGGAGATGAAAACTATGAATCAGTTAATTCCTACACTTGGCAAGAGTTGAAAGAAGCGGCATCTGAGGAAGAAACTGTATATCTCAAGACAAAGTCGGGATTAGAGGGTTTGATCAAATGGAAATTGTATATCTCTGACTTCACTAAGGAAAGGCAAGAGATAGAACTGGGCCAAATTCTCCAGTTAGCATAGAATCTTGAAGCGGCCTCCACCCATCACTTCGATTATCTTCTTCGGGAGATCATGGAGGCAGAGCTGGTTTTCTGGAAGCACTACCACGATTTTGACTCTGACGAGGCCTTCGTAGATGCAGTATACGAGGGAGATCTTAGCACTGCCAGTGAGTCCGTTCCGAATATCGTCAAGACGTGGCGGTGGTTAACTGAGGAGATCGACGCGCCTGAAGAACTGGAAAGCCGACAGGAGGGTCTCAATAGTTTCGCAGGATAAGCCTCACCCTCTTCTTTTCCTGTTTTCCTAATTTAGGTATTTACCTAAAGAGTTATTGAGCTGGAGTTCTTCCTGGGCAGTGTATGGTGAGTGTTACCTGTAGCAGTTGTAGTGCTGAGGTAGAGGATCCAAGCAGTTACTGCCCGGAGTGCGGAGACAGACTTGACTACACTCTCTGTCCCAACTGTGAAAGCGCGCTTTCTGAGGATGCGGATTCGTGTCCTGAGTGTGGGTATCAGCTTGTGGTCACGGCAGACGATGTGGAGGAAGGGCCTTTCCGAGGCCCTGAAACCGGGGATGTTGTGGAGGCCGTCCAGAGTGTCGACGACGATACTCAAGAGATCATCCGGGAGTTGTTGGCTCGTGATCCGGATCTGTTCAAGGCCTACTGTTATTTTCTGCAACTGGAGGAGCCGGGGTACGGTATCCCTGAGGACGCGCCGGAGCACCTACACACATTGTACGACCTTATTGAGGATACGGGCTTGAAGAAGAGTGTTGACAGAGTTACTCGTGAGTTTAACGAGGACGTCGACGAGTCTGAGGAGGTCAGTGAGAAATGGGTTCAGGACCAGTTGGAGGAACTGATTGGATACGGAGTGCTTGGCAGGTATAATGATAGAGAGGGAGTAAAGTACGGTAGTATTGCGAAGATCTTGAACGATACATTGCCGTCGAGTTCAACGAGTCTGGAGGATGTCGACGAGTGTGTTTCTGAGACCGGGATGCCCCGAGATCTCGTCCTTTATCGTGTATTGAAGGCTTCTTTCAGTTACCTCAACTTCTCTCATTACCAGCGGATCGAAGAGGGGAAAGAAGCTGCCGAAGCCTGAGGTCTTCTTTTAGGTGAAAATGAAGGGTGAGCCTGAGATTCTTCACGAGGTTCCTGTGGATAGGATAGAGTCAAGAAATCTACCGGAGGATGCCCGTAGTTTATTATTGGAGGTGGGTCTTCAGTATTTCTCGCCCCGGAAAACCGGTGAACTGTTTCAACACTTGGAAGAGAACAGTTTGTCCCCTTCCCGTGTCAAGGCTTTGCGGGTGGAGTCCCGGCTTCTGGGCAGGTTTCCTACTGGTTCGGAGGACGTTTTCAATCGGGCGGCGCAGCTCCAAAGGCAGAAAGACGGGGATGAGGGTGTCAGGAAGGGTGTTGAGCCGGAGTACGTCATCGTTGTGGCTCCGTTAAACCAAGGTGTTGGAGGGGAAGCGTCTGTTGAGGATACTGTCGAGCAGTTGCGGGCGGTGCAGGAAATGATTGAGGAAGTTGAGGAGCCGGTGGACTTCACGGGTACAGTCCTCCTTGAGAATAGGCCTGACTCTGTCTTTTCCAATGTGGAGGATCTTCACTGTTTCAGAGAGAGGGCCTCGGACCAGGGTTTTGATCTTCTGTATTCGTTGAATCTTGCGGTTGAAGGCGGTAGAGAATTGCTGGGAGTGGCGTTCTCTTCGGAGATCGAATTGATGCGGATGAGCAGGTTGGGGGACTGATTCAGGATGAGTTTGGATCTTGTTGTTTCTGAGCTTGCGGAGCAGCTATGGAGTGAGGAAAGTTTTCCAGCGGCGAATAGTCTTCAGGCTATCGCTGCGACCGATACCGAGGAAAGCAGCCGGGCGTGGAACGTGCTTGTAGAGGCCTTGATGGAGGGTGGTCTGGATGTTTCGTTGAAGAGCAGTCAGGCCCTGGCCTACTACGGAGCGAGCGGTGGAGAGGATAGGCTGGATGAGGTTCTACAGGTTTACAGGCGGGCACTCGAGTCCAGGGGCGAGGAGACTCGTTTTGCTGTGGTGGATGGTTTGAGAATGATTTTACAGCTCGATCCCGGTGCTACAGAGAAGGTTGTACCTGTCCTGGGCGAGGCCTTAGAACATGGGTTCGGTGAGTTGGTGGAGAAATCGGAGGAAGCGGGTTCTGTAGCAGAGTTATCTCGTAGGGACGTCTGGTCCGATCGTTCGCTGCGGGATGTCTTCAATACCTTAGTGGAGGCAACTGATCACGACGTAGAGGGCGTGAAGCAGGTTATCGGTGATGATGAGGTCGCGTTTTTTATCGACGCGTGTTTCGACAAGGGGCGATAGGTGATCCGGGTTAGGTATAAAAAAGTCATTTATCCATCTATGGATATATGGTAAAGCAGATTAACTTTCACGTAGACGACGACGTTTTCGATAAAGCTGACCAGGTCAAGGAAGATCAGGATTTGACTTGGCCTGAGTTCCTGGAAAAAGCAGCAGACGAACTAGAGAAGGAATGTGCAGTTTGCGGGTCAGAAGAGAATATTCACAGTCATCATATCGATGGAGATAGGGATAACAATTCGCCTGATAATTTGATTACCCTCTGTGCTTCTTGCCATAGAGAGGTTCACTCAGACTCCCAACTTTCACACTTGAAAGACGACAGAATACACGAGCTCAAGCAAAAGTTGCCATCGGTAGACCCGGAGACTGTAACTTGCGATCACTGTGGATATGAGTGGGAAACAGAATCCGTAGTGGATAGAGTGACATGTCCCAACTGTAGTCGCAAAACCCCGAACACAGCAGAAACACAGGCAGAGGCCTGATACTGGTGAGTGATGGAAAACGTGAGGTCCCGAGCCAAGGACAAAGTCACTGCGATGGTTGTGGGCAGACTCTGGGTCATGGAGATGATATAGTAAAGGAATATGATGAGATAACTCCTGAAGGAACGCACAAGGATAGCTTTGTTTTTGGTCAAAGAGAATGCCGAGAAATCTTTGAAGAACACCACGGAGTGAACCAAGAATGAGTTGTGAGGAGTGTAGAGGCCGTATCACGGTTCAGCATCCCGGCGATGAGCCTGTTAATGCTTTCCGGGAGTTGATGGAGAAGTTGGCCGAGGAGATCGGCAGTAGGAAAGAGGCCCGGAGTGTAGTAGATGGACTTGTCGAGGAGGTTTACCACGGCAGTGCTGAAAATCTGGATTTCATCGAAGCCCTCGAAGAAGCAGAAGGTGAGAACCAGTAGTGGGATGCGATATCCATGGACTGATTGAGGTCGATTGGTACGCTACATTTCCTGGCGAAAAAGAAGAAAACGACTGGAGAACAGCGGTAGATAATCTTGGATACCTCGTTGGAAGATCATACGATAGCTTCGGCTGTCTTTTCGGAGTTAGAAACTACGTAGGGATGGAACCAGTAGCCGAGGGCAAAGGAGTCCCTGACAGTCTTTCTAGCCGTGCTGAGGAGAGAGTAGACGATAATAGAGACTGGTGTCACTCCTTCAGCTACGTTACTTACGAGGAACTGCAGAAAGTGGACTGGGAAGAAGAAGGTCGTCGAGATGACTCACGGATCAGGAAGTACGTTGACGGTGATTTAGTCGGTAAAGCATCAATCTGGGGGAATCTCTCGACTGAACAGGCCGAGCAGATTAGAGAAGGAGAGAACCTGAAGGAACAGCAGGATGACGGCACCATTGTAGAATATAAGGTTGAAAGGGAGAAGCGTAGAGACTGTCTTTCTGGTGCTTGGGAGTGGCTGATATTCGAGTTAATGGACATTCTCGCAGAAAAATTCGGTTCAGAAAACGTGAGACTGGTGGTCTGGTTTGACAACTGACGACGAAACAGAATACGATACGGTCAAGATTCTGAATGAGACTCCGGAGTTTAGAGGTACTGACCTAGATGTCTACGGACCTTTCGAAGAAGGCGATGAAGTAGAAGTCCCAAAGGATAATGCGGAGATCTTGGTGAACCGTGGGAACGCCGAATATCTCAACGACGGAGGTGAGAATCCTCAGTGAGTGATTCCCGGTTTACTCAGGAGTCTCTGTTCACGTATATCGGTGATCCGGAAAACCAAGACATGGTGGAACTGGAGAAGGGCGATGTCATCCGTTACGAGAAGGATGGGAAGGAGATGGAGGCCTTCTTCGTAGCCGCTGACCCAGATACGAACGCGGTCAAGATCCGGAAGACCGATGATTTCTATGATTACATCAAGTTAGAGAATATCAAGGAGAAGGTCGAGGACCCGGATATACAAGAAGGGTTCATCGACGAACGAGACCTGGAAAAGAAGCCAGAGTTGAGCGATGAAATCAGCGTAGACTGGTTGGGCGGAGGCCTTGAGATCACTGTCTCTGAGCTCGAGATCCCGGAAGGAATTATCGAAATCCTGATCGGGTATGGCGCACCGACTATCGGCACGAGAAATTGGGAGCATCTACAGTCAGAGGCCCATCTGACGCTTGCTGGTCCAAAAACTCTCAACCGGCGGTACAGGTGTAGCACCAAGCTGGCAAACCTGAACGATCTACTGGAGGATAGTAACGAGGCCTACCCGTTGCATCCAGTAGCCGCTGCACGAGGTGACAAGCCAGAGTGAGCCATGACTGTAGTAGATGCGAGGCATCGTTCAGCGAGTCAGAACTGATCCGGAAGAGAGAACGCAGCGGGAAAAACAATTTCTGCGGTTATTGCTTCTTGGCGTCGAAGCTACTGCAGGAGACAAGAGGCCCTATCCGGAAAAGAAAGGAATTGCCGGTTCACCCTGTGAGAGTGTATTCGAGGGCCTTAGGAAAAGCAGTCAGGGCGAGAAACCGGAAGGAAGACAGTTTGGAAGGAGCGTACGATAGACTTCTTACCGATACTGTTGAGGAACACGCCCCCGAGTTTATTCAGGAGCACTTGGAGCAGGCTGAGAAGGCGATCAAAGGAGAACTGAACCCTTTCGACGAGAGAGGAGAAGATTCCGAAGGCCAGGAAGACCGTCAAGAGGGCCTTGACAGCTTTGCAGAAAGAGGTGAGAACCCGGAGTGACCGACTGGGACGGATTTTTCGAAGCCGCAGCACAGACCGCCGAGGAAAAACGCGAATCACAGTACGACGGAAACAGCGAAGTCTGCATACCTGTCACGCTAGGCGAAATGATGGGAAGAGGTGAGAACTCCGAGTGACACTGACTGAGGAGCAGTTTTACTCTATAGTGAAGGACGTAATGACGGATCTGCCGTTTGTAGAATGGGGCCGAGGCACTGAGTGGACGTATGAGGGTCGAAAATGCCTGAACATCTATGGATGGATCAACCGCGAGAATGACGACTACAAGGATTTCGTCTTGGTCGGCGTCTACGAAGAGGAAGATAAGGAAGAAGCCGATGTTGTGTTTCACGGAACAAGTAGTGAGAAGTACAGCGAAGAAATCCATCGACGCCTCTTCCCTGAAGATGATTTGGAGACACATAATGAGTGTTTCCGCTTGGAGAATAGATTTGACGTGGACAACGTCATCCGCCGAGGTGAGAATCAGCACTGACTGAGGACGGATACCAGCAAACGCTCGTAGGCGACAGTCCAGTCCTCGACGAGGAACTCGTTGTTGAGAAGTATTGGGATGGCGGTCATCGCCAAGTCATCGATGAGCTCCCAGGCGAGGATTCGCATCTAGATCTGCAGGAGACCTCGTCAAAGGTCGGTGCGCCGGAGGTCGAGTATCCGAGAAGCAGAGATCATTACGACGTCTCCAAGTTCACCGGTTACTACGACGGGAGGAGCCGGTCGGAGTACAAGGTCTTCGACATACAGGTTGACCGGGAAGAGCATCCTGAGGACGCTGAACGAATCGAGGACTTGCTTGAACAGTTCCATAAGATTCCAGGCCTCGAGGAAGAGATCGGCCAGTACGACAGCTTCCGGGAACTCGAAGAGAACAGTGACACGGTCAGGGAGTACGAGGCCTTGTACGGCGCTTTGAAATCAGCGTGGGACAAAGATAGTTTAGCGAGTTACGCCACAGGAACTCGGAGGCCTCGCATGTTCGAGGTCGACCAATTCCCACAGGGATTCTACGGCGTACCTCGGTTGTTCCACAGCCACGCCGACCAGCTGATCGGAGACAAACTGCAGGAAGAAGATCTCGGCAGTCACTCCGTGGCGTGGGGCAGTTTCATCGTCGAACCAGAGGACTTCTCACAGATCCACGACGTCTTGGAACCATTCTACCACACCCCCGGTGACGAGGTGGTCCGAGAGTGAGTGATAGGTCAGGCCTGTGGGCTCTTGACAAAGATCCCGTAACTGCAGAAGATGCTACTCCGGAGTTGATGGAGGAGCACGGTGGCAAGTTCAGGCCTCAGTTCCAGCAAAACCACGAGGAAGACGTCCCGACTCATCCATACAAGATCTACAGGGAGATAGTGGAGAACCGGAAGCTTTCGGATGACGAGAAAGCGGTTCTCAAGGCCTTGAAGGCCGAGTATGCGGAGAAGTGGCTTGAGCAAAAAAGAGACGAGGTGAGACAGCGGTGACGAAGTATTATGAGAAGTGCAGTGCCTGCGGCATCCAGTCTACGAGCGATAACGATGTCAGAGTCGGATATAAGACCACTGTCGGACTTTCCCTGTGCTACTCTAGATCTGACGGTGAGAAGACTTGTAGCGACAAGGTTGAGGACGCTGTCAAGGAGTGGGCGGAAAACCAGGGCCAACAAAATCTGCAGAAATACCTTGACCAGCAGGTGGACACCTCCAGTGCTTGAGGACTCTGATTATATGGGTACACTCTATGGAGAGGATACGGATGACGTTATAGAGAAGATGAAGAAGAGGGTCGGGAAGCGCGATCCACCTATCGGCGTCTCCTTGTTTTCCGGTGCTGGAGGATTTGACCTCGGTATGGCTCAGGCGGGGTTCGACGTCCGGGTTATGGTAGAGAAAGATGAGCAGGCCTGTGAAACACTTGAGTTGAATATGGACAGCTTCGACGAGTACACCGAGCCGGAGATAATCAACGAAGATATCTACGAAGTTTCTACGAAGCAGATTCTGAAGGCGGCTGGTGTAGGAGTCGGTGGTGTCACAGTCGTTTTCGGTGGGCCTCCTTGCCAGGGATTCAGCCGCGCGAATCCGAACAGGAGTCCGGAGGACGACAGGAACGAATTGTACCAGGAGATGGTCAGGGTAGTCGACGAGGCGAAGCCGGTCTACTTCGTTATGGAGAACGTGAAAGGCCTTGCCTCAATGGCGGACGGTGAGGTTATCAAAAACGTCTGTGAGGAGTTCCAGCAGTGCGGTTACGACGTGAAGTGGGATGTATTGAACGCTGCCGATTACGGGGTGCCTCAGCGCCGGAAACGTGTGTTCATAATCGGGAAGCGAGTCGACGTAATGGGTATGAAGGGTAACGGCAGGCCTCAGATGCATATCGCTGCAAAGCCAGGTCAAGTCCATCATCCCGAGTTTTTCAGAGAGAAGCACGAGTTGGAGGATCCGGAGCAGACTGGTCTTGACGCTTTCACCGATGAGCCAGATTCTGTTGATGAATTAGTAGAGAAAGCGATTCAGGGAGATCTCCAGGGAGATTTTGGCAGCTGATGTCGCCGCCGACCTCTCCCTCTAATCTTCTTTTTTCCGGGAGAAGAAGCTGCTCTCTCGTATGTTCACACTCTCGCTATCTTGTCCGAGGTTTTGGTCCTCTGTTTCTTTCCAGTCCAGGTTTTCTTCGAGGCCTTCGTATGTGACGAAGTGTTTGAAGTGAGGGGTTCCTGTGTATCGGGGGTGGATTCTTTGATCCCAGAGCACGTTGCCGTCGTCAGGAAAGTTGTATTCCTCGATCTTGGAGTAAATTTTCTCCACGGACTGTTTTTCTCCGCTGCACAGGAACAGTAGGACGGATTCAGGGTTTTCGCAGTTTCTGAGCGAGGTAAGAGGGAATGGTTTCTTGTTTCGAGGGGTGTCGATGAACAGCTCCGCAACCAGGCCTTTGCCGGCGAAGATTTTGATGTCGCCGTGGCCGAGATCGTGGACTGTCATCGGCATCATTGACTCGAAGACATCGGCTATAGCAGCTGAGATGAATCCCTGGAACAGGTAATCTACTTGGACGGGGATTAACAGGTTCACCTCGTCGATAAGCTCGGGTAATTGTGTAAGGCCTTCAGCGAAGAGGATGGAGATTCCCTGGTTGTGGTGGAGAAGTTCCCGGACCTGGTTCTCTACGTCGGGTTCGGATAGGTCGGCGGATAGGAAGAGGAAGTCGTTTTCCTGGACGTCTTTGAAGCAGGCTGCGAGCTGTGGCTCTGTTCGTACAGTGTAGCAATTGGCCTTGGTCTCTGTGTCGATGTTACGGACTGTTTTCGCCCCTGTCTCTCCTACTCCGATCACGGAGACACTGGGAGACCACGAAGGTTCACCCGTCATTTTTGGATGGTTTTCTGGGAGAGGGCGAGGACGTACCTTCCGCCTTCATCGGGTTCCTGCCTGTTTTCCGGTGTGTAGGCCTTTCTCTCGATGTCACTGGGTAGTTCGTGGTGGAGTTGTGCTCCTTTCTCTGCCAGGTCTTGGAACTGTTTGTGGGTGAGGACGTAGGGAGTTCCGTCGACGGGCGTGGCTACGAAGAAGAATTTGACCGCGTCCTCGTGTTTTTGTTCGTCTTCGTTGAACTGTGCGGTGAGCCAGGTCTCTTCCTCGTCGACGTACCCGTACTTCTCCTCGACGGCAAGTAGTTGTGAGAGGTCTCTGACGTCAGCGACTTCGTCTTCCATACCTACCAGTACGTTTAGGCAGACGCATAAATTCTGAGGTTTCCTCAACAGCGAATCCGGGCCTCTGAAATACAATTAAAAAGACGGCGAGGAAATACTGAAGCAGTGACTGACGATTTCTCTTTCGATGCGGCAAGAAGGATTCTCGAGTCTGAAGACGTCTACAGCACCAACGATCTTGATGTCAGTGAGCGCCGTTTCTATACGGGTCTTGGCAGTACTCGTTTGGAGATCCAGTATTTCTACGGCGATGAATTGGCAGTAGGCGAGTACCACGAAGAAGCATTGGGCCGGGATTACGTGGTGAAAACCCGTTTCTATATTTCAGAGGATCTAGAGAGTTGGACGCCGTATCAATTGAAAACGGAGGACGGCAGTGTGTACGATATTGATGAGGACGAAGAATTGCTGGACGCGACGTTGGAGCAGATGCGAGAATGGGATAACCGTCTTCAGGACGAGTTCCATCCAGGCATAGTTACCAGGGTTTAGTTTGAGGGTTTGTCTTTGTCTGGTGTCCAGTCGTCGAGTTCTTCGGCGGGTACGGTGTTTCTCACTGAGGTTTCCCAGTACTGGTTGAGGAGGTCGTATACCTGTTCGAACTCTTTGTTCAGAAGCAGGTCCTGAATGATCCTGGCTTGGTTGATACCGAGGTATACTGCGAGCTCTTCTCGGATGTTCGCGGTGATGTTGAAGTACGGAGTTGCCCCGGATTCTCCTTTGTCTGTACTGGCGTTCATATCGTCCTCGACTTTTTCCAGGCGTTCGATTATGGTGTAGGCCTTGGGAATATCATGGTCGTCGTACAGTTCTTCATTCATGCTTGATTTCGGCTTCCGGGTTCGGTTTTGAGTGCGACGGCTTTCCCGCAGTCTGTGCAGAACACGTCGTGGTCAAACTCTTCCCGGCACCACGGACAGTAAGGCATAGAAGTGTTTTAGGCTTTCTCAATCTTTATGATTTTGCATAAATTCGGGGTTTGAGTATCATCGATTTGATTCAACAGAAAGCTGAAAGATTCTTAGAGAACTATCGGTAGACAGAGTAAGTGCTTCCCATAGGCCTTTTTTAAAATACTAATTTACCGCCAGTCATTATGACAGCGGTCTACTGCGATTTCCCTGGAATAGCCGGTCTCTATCACATGTTCTCTTGGATTCGGAAAAGGACTTGAGCAGAGTGTTGGGCTTGTTCTCGGTAGTTATCCATCTCTTCCTCGGTGATACTGGTTTCTATAGAGTGGGCCTCTGCGTTGGCATCCTGTCGGAAAGAATCCAGTTCGTCGATGAAATCGCTGTCAAGGCCTGAAGACAGATGTTCGAAGTCGCCTAAGTTTTTCTCGAAGTTGCTGAGGAGTGTGCTGAAATTCTGAAACCGTCTGTTGTCCGGGAGGTAGTACAGATCTATCTCTTGTTTCCCGTACTCCTTCCGGAGAATATCGATGATCAGGTTTTCCAGAAGTTTCCGTGTCAAGACGAGCGTGGCGTCGTTAACACCGAGGCTGTAGCACTGGTTGATGTCGTCGACGAGATCTGGATAGAATGTACCTGGGACGTTGTCAATGTCGATAAACTGTTCGGAGCGGAATGCGGTGTGGAGAACTCCTGTACCGGGATCCTGGTTTTCCAAGATCTCTAGAGCCGGGTATTTCTCCAGGGTATCTGAGTCGGTGTCTGCCAATGTGTAGATCCGTTTCATAACCCCGACTGCTTTCTCTTCGTCTTCCTCGGCTACTTCTCTGAGAAACTGGGTTGTATTGGCTTGTTGGTCGTTATCTCTGTGGTTCCAACTGGCGTGGAACCGGTCGATATCTTTCAGGGTTTCGTTTACACCGAACTCTGTAGCGGCCATTACCCAGTCGTTGGTATCTAAGTCTGTACTAACGGCAAACCGGGAGAACTGACCGATAAGAGCCTCCATAGGATTCTGAGACATAATCGGTTGTAGAGTAGTTGGTAACCTGAAGGCATCGGACCAGTCAGGATTAGGTATAAAAAGCTCGTCTACACAGTCGGTTATTATGTCAGAAACGATGGATGATTACGTTGTGAACCCTCATCATTTCCTTGACTCAGTGACGAAGGAGATTGTAGAAGTACTGCTTGAAAACCCGAAGATGCCTTACAGCAAGACGTCTCTCGCGGAAGCAGCCGATGTCTCTCCAGATGCGCTGTACCGGCGATGGGAGGATTTCAAAGAAGCAGGCCTCGTTGAGGAGGCAGATGTGGAATCAAAGACCCAGCACTGGCAGCTCAACTCCGACTCCAGTATCGCGGATAACCTCGGTTCACTGCTTTATCAAGATCTTCGAGGTGAGAGCCACCAGTGAATGAAGACGATTTTAAAAGTATAGAATATGCTGATATAGAGGAAGTAACTGAATTTGTCAGAGGCCTTCCTGAGTTATCGATCAAAGAAGTACTTGAACACGATTCTAAAGATGAGTCGGTTGCTGAAAACGAAAAGTACCGTTTAGAGGTTACAGGCCTCGGGTACTGTCTTTACGACCAGGAGAATTTCCCAGTAGTGGTTCACTCGGCGTGTCCGATCATCAACAGTCGAGAAGACAGTATCGGGAACATGGAAGAAAGGCCTGTACCAAACGAAATCAAGGCCGCGTTGTACCTTCTTGACAACGCACGAAACCTGTACGATGACGGCGAGGAAGTTAGAGCTCGGTGCTACGAGAAGGTAGTTGAGACTGAGTTATTCGAGGAAATGAGTCAGAGGAATAGGCAATTTCTCAACGTGATCTGGGACCACATTCAGGGCGACAGTACTGTTCCCGAGATCGAGGAGTTCCGGGACTGGTGTATTGAGACCGTTGATGCTACCGATGTAGTTGATCTAAATATGATGGTTGACGCGGTCCACGCCGATGTAGAAGAGCAGCTCGACGAGGACGAAGATGAAGGAGGTGAGAACCAGCAGTGAGTGAGGGTGACAGTAGAGACGAGTGCCGTTCATGTGGTGAACCTTTGAAGCCCGGCGATTCCCACGGTGTAACGTGGACCAATGAAGCCGAGATAGTGCAGCAACTTGGAGATCTCTGCGAGGACTGTGCTTTCCAGATACAGGAAATCGCTCAGGACTTCATCCAGGGCAGTAACGGCGCTCCTGAATACTTAGAGGAAGTAGAGAGGACGTTAGAGAAGGCTGAGACCAGGATCAACACTGCCAGGGAAAACCTGAGAACAGCCCAAGATTTGGAAGCTAGATCTACAGAGAAAGACGACATTGATCTCGGAGGCCTTCCCGAAGAAGTGCAGGAACAGTTGGAAGACATTGATTTTGAATCGGGTGAGGAGCTGTTGGGACGGTTCCACCTGTACTTGACCAACGAGACCGGATTGTCTCCCGGCGATACCGTTGACTACGTCCGGGAGATGGACTACCAGCTCGGATTAAACCCTGACGACTACCCCGCGAAGCAGTATACTCACGAGGACGAGCTCACTTCCTCCGCCCGAGACAAGTTCAGCAAGTTCCTTGACTCCAGCTACGCAGAAAAAACAGAGAAAGACTCAGAAGAAGGTGTATAGATGCTATGGAAAACGAAGTACGCAGAGAAGATTTTGAAGATTTCGACGAGTATGTAAAAGCGTTAAAATCTGAGGATGTTATGGCTCTTAGCCGTAGACAGCTTCAGGACCTCGCCGGCTACCATATGGAGCAGGCGAAAGAAAACGAAGACTGGGAACAGGCAGCTGCCGCCTTCAGGTACCAAGACTTAGCTATCAACGAGGCAGGTTCTACAGCTGAAACCGCTAACAAGATTCTCAAGGCTCTCCTTCAGATTCTCCCTGACAAAGAGGAGAAGCAGCAGATTAACGCAGTTCTCGGCAAAATAGAGAAGGAAAGCGAGATCAGAGCTCAGAATCAAAAGGACCGCCTTGAGGCTGGAAACGAGAAGCAGCAGTCCGACGACGGCGAGTTGACCAAAGAGGATATCGATATTGAGCAGTTCAAGAGGGAGTTTAACCCGCCGACCGGCCCTGATGTAGAGGATACTGACTTCTACGTTTACCAGTTCGGTATAGGCGAGGGCGAAGACCAGCGGAGTTTTGACTTCCGTGTGATGAAGATCGATAATCCGGCATACAGACATTTTGAATCTGATTGGAGTGAGGAAGAGATACCTGAGGAGGCCTCCTGGGTTGCCAACCAGTATGGAGGTAAGCCGAGTATCGGCTCGGAGAACTACTTCGAGTCTCTTGAGGACGTAGAAGACCGGATTAAGGCAGTGATGATTGCAGCTGGCACCGATAAGAGCCTTGACGAAATCAGTGACGAGGAAAACGCAGAAGGTGAGAACCCGCAGTGAGTGAGGTAGAGGATATTTCTGAAAAGCTTCCTCCGAAGGACGAGTATGACCCAGAGGAGGCCTCCGATGGAGTGATCACCTTGACGTCGATGTATGATCTTCGGGAAATCGGCATTCTGAAGAACGGGGAACCGGAGGACGGAGAGCAAACTTGGTATCTGTCCGAGACAGGGAAGGCCTGGGTTGAGGGAGAGATCGAACTGGACCTTGAGGAATTAGCAAGGAACGAGGATGTCTCGGAAGACGACCTGTACGGAACTCTCGACAACCTGAAAGAGGCAGAACAGATTCTCCAAATGATGTCGTACGACAGCGCTGACGACGAAGGAGGTGAGAGCCAGCAGTGAACAAGACGAAGAAACGGACCTTGCTTGGAGTTGCCTTCGTCCTTGTAGCGTTTTTCTCCGCTGTGATCGGTTCAAGTGTAACTAATGCTGAGGCCTCTGAGCTAGATCTGTACTGTAAGTCCCAGGATATCGACCTTGAGTACAACAACTCTGTCAAGGCTACAGAATCTGGGTTAGTAGTCCAGTGTGTAGATGATGGTGAGGCCTGGAGCTTCCTGCTAATCAGAGACTCAGATACAGAAATCAATACTACAGAAGGTGTATAGATGCTATGGTAGACGATCCAACGAATGTTCAACACGGTAACGTGGAAGGGCTCCGAGATGAACTCGAAGAGCTTCTGAAGCGTTGGAAAATAGAGGAAAATCTGAATAGAGAAACGGCGATTGAGGCCTTGGAAGATCTGGAAGGCGAACTTGAATTTCACGAAGACGAGATCTTTGACGAAGAAGGTGGTATAGAGTGACGTGGACGTGCCAAAGGTGTGGCCGAAACCACACTGATTCATATGTTCATGAAAATCTTCGAGAAGAAATGGATGCCTGGATTTTCGATGTATCCAAAACTGGAGAGACTATTCTAGGGTGGAAATGCGACAGATGTGGAAAACGTCACCCAACCCCAGAGATGTCTACAGGTGATATGGAGTGAGCAATGGACAGATAGAGCTGGGAGAGATCTCGTTTAATCCTGCGGAGATTCAGGATTTCAGGCTCTCTGTCGAAGGAACCTCAGATACAGGTAAGACTAATTCGCTAGCAGTAATCCTCGAGGATCTGGCTGAGGTCAATATTCCGACGTTGATTGTGGAGCGTGTCGGCGCTCTCTCCACGGTCAGGCATGAGGACGATGATATCGTTGTAGTCGGTGGGAAGGAAGAGGTGGCAGTCGATCTTGTAGTCCCTCTTCAGGAGCTGGACCAGATCGGTAACTGGATTCTCGACAAGGGAATGAAGATCCTTCTCGATGTCTCCACCTACTCAGACTACAGCCAGGAGGAGAGCAGGGTCCACCTTGCAGCTGGGAAAGCCGTCCGCTCCTTGAATGACCGCGCCCATGAGAAGTACAGAGCAGGGAGCAGGACGAAGTCGCTGCTTGTTATCGATGAGGCGCATTACATGGCTCCGAAGGATAACGCTCCCGAGCCGGATCTGGATGACAACGTGAAGATGTGTAGAGGCCAGATCATCAAGGCCTGTACTGAGGGAGGGAACAAAGGAATCTCAGCGATTGTCTCGTACCAGAGAAGGGCCTTCCTCCACAACGGCGTCATCTCCCTGTGTAAGGACTGGATTGTCCACGGATTAGCGAATGAGGACGCCCAGAAGGTAGCGAAGAAGCTGAATATCGACAGAGATCTTATTGACCAACTCGGTGTCGGAGAGATCTTGGCCCGTGGCGATAACCTGACTGGTGGAGACTTGGTCGGGCCTACGAAGGTCCGGAAAAGACGCAGTCCTGATCCTCGTGAGGAAGAGTTCGAGATCCCTGAGACCAGTGCAGAAAAGCAGGAGGTTCTCAGCGAGATCCAGGACTCGATCGAGGAACGAGTAGAGGAACGTGAAGAGAAGAAAAGCCGGGTAGAGCAGCTTGAGAAAAAGGTCGAGCAGCTCCAGGATGAGAATGAGGAGCTGCAGGAGGCCTTGGAGAATCGTGAAGAGCTACGGAAGGCGTTGAAAGGCCTTGACGAACCTGATTCTTCTTCAAGTAGTGATGTAAAAGAGATCTCTGAGAGAGCTGAGGAATTGGAGGAAGAGAACGAAAAGCTCCGGAGGAAGCTCGATGAGAAAGAAGAGAGCCTGGAGATGCTGAAGCAAGAATACGAGAATTTGAAGGATGAGTACGACGGCTTAGAGGAGAAATTTGAGTCCAGGCTTCAGGGTTTGAACTCTCTGCGTTCTGCGTTCCAGCAGTTGGGCCTTGCCTCTGAAGGAGAAGTCACGGTCGAAGGAGGATTATCTGAGGACGATGTCGAGAGCATCGTTGACGACAAAATCAGTCAAGTCGACACTGCTTCGACGGGAGAGTCTGTCTCTGATATCGAGGATCTTGTGCTTTCCGACTTCCAGGAAGACGCAGTGAACAGCCTGATGGACGAGGTTGAGGAGCTGGGTCAGCGGCAGAAGAAGCTGCTGCTGTTCATAGAGGCGAAGGGCAAGACCTTGTCTTCGAAGAAGGATTGGGCCAACGGAGCTCTCGGGTTCAAGAACGGCGATGTATACAACGATATGAGCGATTTAGAAGACCGAGGCTTCGTCCAGAAGAATGCGGACGGTAGTATCAAACCTGCTACGGAGCAGAAAGTCAGAGACGAGTTGAGGCCTTACGATCCTGAGGACAGCGACGTTGAAGATGTGAAGAAGCAGCTTCTGCAGAAGATCAACGAAGGAGGTGATAGTGAGTGAGGCGTTTCTATGATCCGGAGCACGGCACTGCAGTCTTGGATTTAGTAGATGAGTATGAGGCAGTTGAGACAGTAGATACGGAGACCGGTGTGAACCTTGATTTCGATGAGGATGGGAAGTTGGTGTCCGTGGAGATCTGGGCCTCAGACCGGATACCTGAACAGTTCTTCCAGACTGAGGAAGTCGGTGTTGAGGGCCTTGAATCGGCGGCGTACCTTGCCCTACTTCACGGAACACCAGAAGCTGTCTCTCTCGAATCTGAACAACTCGATTTAGTCAACTATGAGCATGACTCTGTAGAGGAAATAGAGCTTGCCCGGAAAGATAATATACATCTCTGGCTGGCTGACCTGAAGAAGGCGATGGACTTCGACTCCAGGGAAGAGGCCGAAGGAGCTCGTAAACTTGTAGAGCAGGCAGGCTTTCAGCTTGGCACTCACGGTATTCAGATCCTCAAAGATGAACTGGAAGACGAGGATGCAGAGGGTGATAAGAACTGATTTCTGACGATGAGAAGATCCGGCGTATTGAGAACATAGAAGGCGTCTACTTCAACATTCACGCGAAGAACCGGGCAAAGCATCGTGTCGGGTTGAATCCGTGGACGCCGAAAGAGTACGAGGAAAAGATCGTTGAGCAGGAACCCGACTTTTACTGGGATAGTGAGTACGAGAACTACCAGGCTGTTTTCGAGGAAGTGGTGTTCCCGTTTTCCTTGGAACTGCATGATGACCGGCCAGGTCTCTTGGCAAAAGCTGAGTCAGCGCTGCCTCCTCAGGACGGTTACCGAGAGGAGAATGACCGGTTCACCTTGTTGAAGAGGGGGAGCGGTTCGAGTGCTCGCAGACCGAGAGATAAGGTCTCGTTGGAAGCAACAGCAGATATTGAACGAGAAAGCGTAGGAGGTGATGGCTCTTGAAACGGTTTCTGTTGGTGACGAATGCCGGTGCGAGCGGGTCCACTTGGCATATTTTTAGAAAAGGTGAGGAAGAGTGTATCTGCAGGACCCATTCACATATCGGTCTGAATCGGAACACGCCGAAGAAGAAGGTGAACGAGGAAAAACTGGTTAAACTGCTTAGAAATAATGAATCTCCTGGCCTCGGAAAGTGGGCTGGGAAGTGCCGGAGAAAGGCCTTGGAGGAATTGACCGGTGAGAAACAGTTCTCCTGCAAGGTATGCGGACAAGGTATTTCGAATCGTTCAGGCCTGATCTCCCATATCAATGGTAGGCATGGAAAATCGATGGATGTAGCTAAAGAAATAGCAGCGAAAGGTGGTGTCTGAATCGACATCTACGACGGTGACGTTGACTGGAAGGAAGATCTCGGTAACGATCCAAGGCTACACTTGGAAGCTGATGATATTCCTACGATAGATGAGCTCGAGTACGAGGGTTCTGTAGAAGAAGGGCTCTGGTACGCTGAGAGTGACGACGGATTTGCTTCTTACTTTGCCTGGGACGGCGGGCAGCAGGACGGGTACGGAGGCCGACACTACGATATCACGACTGTAGACGGTGAGGAAGTCACGTTGAAGGGGCCTTGGAGCAGCCGTGCCGGAGTCATGAACAAGGCCGGTTATGGCCCCTGCATGGATGTACGGTTCAACAGCACCGGTACAGGAGCAGTCACTGTGGATCTTGCGGAAGACGTCGTCGACGAGTACCTGGACGACGTCGAGCTTGAACGAGTGGAGAAGTTCTCTAATAATGAGCCGTACTGGATACCCCGGAGAGGTGAAGATTTAGATGTTTGAACATAAGCAGATCTCTAATACTTCTATTGATGAGATTGAGGAGATTCCGGACAGGTATCCTGAGGTTCCTGAGGAGTGGAGTAAGATCTGTACTTACTGCGGTATCGGAGATGTCGAACTGGAGGGTTACGCTAACTGGTACTCTCCGGTGTACAGATGCTGGTTCTGCAGTGAGGCGATGACGTTTGATCCTCGTATGAAGCGGGAGCACTGGAGGCACCAGATTGACCCCTTGATGCTAAATCCCTTAAACCCTGATTTGCCGGTTAGATACCCTGAGAGAGGTGAGAATCACCAGTAATTGTCGACGGTAGAGAGGTTGACGGCTATTATATCGCTAAGGCCTACGACGGCACAGACTTGGAAGAGCCAGAGATTTTCTACGCTTCCGCCGGCGTCCCAGACTACATCGAGGAACACGAAGACGCAATTGACGAAGCCTTGGAGCAGAACCCGGACAAGATGATCTTCCCAACCACGCTCAAAGAGGCAGAAGAAACTCTAGATCCAGCTGAGGAGAGAGGTGATGCTGTATAGGGCGTCGAGAAGTGGTGAAAGTCGGAGAACTGTTCCCACAGGTAGAAGAGGGCAAGTGCGCGGTCTGTCCTAACGAGATCCCAGAGGATAGCAGGAAGAGACGTTACTGTAGCGACCGATGCAAGGAGGTTGCCTACGCCACCCAGAAGCTCTACACTTGGAAGAAGGTTCGTGAACGAGTGATGGAGAAACGAGACCACGTATGCAAAGTCTGCGGTTACGACAAGGAACGATTCGATGAACTCTGCGAGAAGGTCAGAGAAGAAGAGGACATCTCACATCGACACCACGTAATCCAGAGAGTCGAAGAGAAATACGACATAGAGCACCGGAAGATGGAGCTGGACCATATCCACCCTGTGTCGAAGGGCGGTGCAATGTTCGATGAAGACAACCTGCAGATCACCTGCGCTCCCTGCAACCGAGAGAAATCCGACAAGTGGCGAGGCGAGCCCAACGTCTTCGACTTCTTCGACGACACCGACAAAACCGCAAGAACAGAAAACGGTGATACGGCATCAGAGTAAGAGAAGAGGACAATCCTGAGTGTGTTGAAATCACGGAGGAGCACTTGGAGAAGTTCCAGGACTGTGACCCTATCCCGATCTATGAGGTGCCCACGGAGCAACTGGGCTACGGAAACAGGATGTTGGTCAAGTTCAGAGAGTTGGTTTTCGGTCAGGAAGGCGGTGCAGAGTATACTGCTTTGCCTTTCCCCAAGATTAGAGTCAGTAAGGAACTTGACGAAGAGATTAAAGACGATGTTGTCAAGCACGAGGTCAACCATCATCTTGACCGGGCGAGGTCAGAACCGGATAAGTACGATATCAGGTTCGCAGCTATAGTCATCCCTGCTTTCGTCGTTACATTTTGGTCAGTGCATCTGTCCGGCCTTCTAGGATATGTTTTGTCAAGCGTAGGATCGACGGTTCTCATTCTCTATCCATTGTATCACCTGTTCGTGGTGGATGAGAACAAGGCAGACCAGGGTACGGTCTTCGAGGATAGAGATCTCTCGTTCAAGAACTTGGCAACATATCCTGTAGCCCTCGCTGCCACTCCATTCAAAATCTTGAGCCTGGTTGAGGAGTTCTGGATGGAGAGAGTGCGGATTTCCACCGCTGTCAGAAACTCCTTTTCTAAGATCTGGTGGCAGAGGGTGATGTCTGAATCAGTTTAGATGAACCTCTTGACCAGCATATCCAGCAGTTGACCGAGGTCCAGGGCGTTGACGAAGCGACTGCGGAAGATCTTCTTGAGGACTACGATTATCCTGGTGAGATCTTTACCGACCTCCATTTCAGCACTGCTACTGAGGATCGAAGTTATCCGGATCTTCCTGTGGACGACGTCACCCAGCTGCACAGAGAAATGATCCAGGCCGGAATCAACTACTACACCGGAAAGGAGGTGTACCGGGAGGCGACTCAGCCCCCTCCAAGCGACGGCCTCCGATTCTCGTATCCAGACAGGGAGGACGAGGAGTACGAATTACTGGGGAAGACAACCGACGATTTAGCGCATTACTGGAGAGACGTAGATCAATTCCTCGAAGTCAAACGTTTTGAGCACACGTTAGAGGGCGAGCTCGAACAAGTAGAGGACGACACAGACCGGTTCACACATCTACGAACGCACTACTTGCAGAGGTACATCAAGGACAGAGAGTGGGATATCCTCAGGGAGCCGGACTACAGCGAGATACGGGAAAACACGGAACTCGGATCTGGGGATCTGCCGGACGAAACCGAGCAAACAAAACTCTCCGATCTACGGTGAATGATGTATGGCTAAGCATTGTGCGAACTGTGGTGACAAGCTGGTGGACGCGATGGATATCTGTCCGAAGTGCGGGTCTCAGGAGTTTGAGGAAGAGAGTCAGGGTTGAGAACAGCACTCAAGACCCCGTGGTTTCCAGTGGAACAGCTGAACCCACCTGACATTTTATAAGTTCTATTTCCTGAACCCGTTCTATGGTGATTCCTCTATCGTAGTAGGAGAAAAACTGCAGTACGACGACGTCGACGAATTACGTGAAATCGGTGAACAGTTCCCAGAAACAACGGACGGCAAGGTTTTAGCACTTCTTGAAGGCGAAGACGGAGACGAATGGAGCCAAGCAGGATATAAGAGATCTCTGTGGACTCAGGACGGCGGTGAAGACATACTAACAGGGGTAGTCTCCTCCAACGACAACAGATTCGTTCTCCACGACTTCGGGGACATCACAGAGTACACAGCTGACGCTGTCGAGGCCTTGAAAGAAGACCACGACTTCAACTTCCAAGGCGAAGTCAAGACCTCGGATACCTTCCACAGATACACCAACGAAGGAGTCTTCGACGGGATCGAGATCAACCCTGGAGAGACAGATGACCCCTCCACTATCGGATTGAAGATCACTTCAGGTAACGACGGTAGAAAGGCTACTGAAGGCCAGTACTTCGAGGAACGTTTGGTCTGCAGTAACGGGATGACCCTGCCTGTAGACGTGATGAGCGTCCGCCAGACCCATCACGATGAATTGGATCCTACAATGTTCCATCAACTGGCCCGGTCAGTCGTTGAGAACGCGGAAATGGTGGAGGATCGTTACGACCAGATGAAGGAGATCGAGTTAGACAGTGAGTGGACTGCGTTCGAGTTTCTCGAGCATCGCCTAGATCTTCCGTTTTACATCGAAGGAGACCATGCCGATATCGCCCGTACATATGACGAGGTTGTCGAGGATCCGAGCAACCCGACCGTTTACGAAACCCTGCAGGTCGCTACAAATCAGTTGACTCACAACGCTCGTGACGATCTTCCGCAGCACGTCATCAATACAGCCCAGGAAAAGGCCTCAGATCTTGTTGATTTCCACGGCGAGCTTCCTGACTACGAGGAAATGGCGAGAGGTACTATCGAGGACCGTGCCTACGAACTGACCAACTACGATGATGCCGAGGAGTACTGGGAAGGCGAAGAAGAGCAGCTGGGCGAATTGATGGAAACCTACGGAATTGAGGCCTAAAGGAGGTGATACAGGATTTCTGATGCAGCACAGCAGTTGAAGTCGGAGAGAGACGAGTTAGAAGATTTTGTCGAGAACGAGAAACCGCATTGGCTATACCTCAAGGCTCCACGCGACCGTGAAATGAAATGGGGCTTGTTCAATTACGCACCTGTCGCCCACTACGACAAGCGGATTGAAGAATTAAGTGAGGATGCCGGCTTTGAGGGCGAAGATATCCTGCCTGACGGTGGTAGCCGGACAGAGTACTTCTGGAGCGGGGAAGACGGAATCGTATACCACACTGAGGTTGGCGAGGATATGGTCAACCCGTTCTTCGGGTCTGTACCGGAAGCTGAACAGTATCTTGAGAGACAGGCCGATAAACACGGCAAAGAGCCTTACACAGGCCTTGTCCTTCGGAAGAGCGGGAATCAGAAGGTCAAGGAATCTACTGATGTATTGACGGAGCAGCAGGGTCTTGATGAGTACTTCGCTGATGGAGGCCGTGTATTGGCTGAAGGCTATGATAGTTCTCCCCTGGAACTTGCGGAATCTGCCGACCAGGTTGAATGGTGATCTGAGAGATTGCAGAACAGCAGGGAGAGGAGTATGTCGACGAGTTCGGCAGGACTCTTGAGGAGCAGCTGCAGGATAACATCGAATGGGGGTACATGATCGACAGGGATCAGCACAGTATCCACGAGGAGTATGTTTCTGACGGCGAGTTTCAGGACGGGGATGTCCCTTTCGGCATGTATCTGACTTTTGAGGATGGTGGGCCTCAGTTCCAGATTGAGGAGCCGTACAGGGCTCCGTGGCACCGGGATAAAGCGATAGAGCTCTTGGACGACAGCTATGAGGCCTTACTGGAGTACTTTGAGTAGTTCCGGGAGGACCGGCCTCTTGTTTTATAAGTAGTAGATTTCAATTCAGATATAGGAGGCCTCGATTTTTTCGATGTTCGATAAGGTGATAAGCGGGAAAGGTGCAGCAGCTGGTTTAATACTACTTTTAGCAGTATCAGCGGTTTTTGTTTCCGGCAGTGCAGAAAACAGTTCTGACAGCTTCATTCCATACCCGGAGCAGGTCTCTACTGAGAACGACGACATCAATATGAGTGAGGGAAGCAAGGAAGGATTTCTGGGCTTCCTAGATGACTACATCAGTTTTGGACCGCTCTCCAGTGTTTCAGCTCCAGATCAGGTGAGTCCTGGTGAAACGATTTCTTTTGATGTAAGTGCAGAGGCACAGCAGGATTTCAACCTCGGTGGCAAGGTCAAGGTTGTAGAGATATACCGGTGTCATGACTCCAGCTGTGAAAACGGCGAATTTGTCGAATCAAAGTCAAGCTACACCGGTTTTGATGTAGATATCAGCCAGGGAACTGAATACGGCTGGAGTGTGAGCTATTCGACTCCTTCAACAAATGATGGTTACTACGCTGCAACTGGCTACATGAGCGATGGCAGCGGAAACGTCCTAACTGATACTCCACGCCACGTCTTCCTTGTAGGTGAAAGCAGTAGTGGAGATGATGGAAGTAGCGGCGGCGGTGACGACGGAAGTTCAGACGATGGTTCGGGTGACGACGGTGGGGAGACAAGCGAACCGCCTGAAATCGAGTCAGTAGACGCACCTCTTGTAGTCAACGTCTCTGAACCATTCACGGTGAGTGTTGAGGCCTCGGATCCTGACAGTACCGGTCTTTCCTACGAATGGAGTAACGGGAAGACGGGAGACAAGATCGTCTTGAATTACGGTGAAACCGGCGTCAAAGAACTTGATGTCGAGGTCTCCGACGGAGATGGGAACACGGTCAGTTCAACAGTCCGTGTGAAAGTCGAAGAACCAGAAGACGACACTCAGGAACCAGTAACCGATCCAAAACCAGTAACTGATCCAAAGCCGAACCCGATAGAGAGTTTCTGGAACTGGTTTACCGGCCTCTTCTCATGATGAACCAGAGAGGTGTGATCCAGAGTTGAGTAGCGGTAAGGAGGTTGTGGAAGCTCTTGACCTGGTTTCGAAGAAGTTTGTCTGTGAGATCTGTGGTGACGAGCATGATTCTGAGCAGGAAGCCGCGATGTGTGTGGTCGACTGTGTAGAGTGAAATCCTCTGCCTGTTGTTTTATAAGAAGTATTTCACATTACAGTGTTTATGAGCCGAACTAAGCGCTTCGCCGTAGCTACGGGTGTACTGTTTTTCCTGCTGTCTGTATCATCAGCAGCTGCACAACCGGGTGAAACACCGAACGATGTAGCTCCAGAAAACATTGGTGAGCAAATACCCGAGAACATTTCAAATACTACAGGTCAGAATCCTCTTTCTCAGATACCAGGCCTGAACAACAACACCTTGCCGATGACAATTGACGGCCCGGTTCTCCCAGATAATGCCTCAGCCGTAGCGAAGTCAGCGGTCAACACTGTTTCAGACGCATTGGGTTCTGCAGCAGGAAGTGCGGTAGATGGAATCGGTTCTTTCCTCTCAGAGAACCTTCCAGCCATACCAGGACTTGAGCAGAGTGAGCCACCTGTGAACGGCACTAACTCGACACAGAGGTGAGAATCAGCAGTTAGTTTAGAACGAGATTCAGCGGCTTATGCGTTCGACAGGATCGAGCATTACCAAGACTTGTTCGGTGTCGACGACGAGCAGATGGGAGTGCTGTTGGATCCCTGGTACCGCGAGTTTGAGGATATCGCCAGTGACGAACAACTATTGGAGGAGGATGAGCAGTGGGAACTCTTGATCTATGCTACTAACGCTGAGTGGTTGAGAGATCCTGAGATGGATGCTACTGCGAATATGACGTTGACGATGGATTACCCGGAGATGGATGCTGAAGAGTTTCTGGGTGTAGTCTATCCCGCTGCAGTAGAAATGTTTGAGGAAGAGTACGGCGGGGAAGTTGATTTCCTTGGCTACCCAGAGGTCCCAGATGAGTACGTCTAACTGGGTAGCGGTGAACGCGGTAATAGCTGGAAGATGGAGGTTGTACTGGATTGAGTTTTGACGAACGACACAAATCAGAGATCTCGAACCACATCGAGCATTTCCGAATGGCTCACAGCCTCGACTATGACGATCTAGCAGTAATGGTCGATCCTGTCTATCTGCAGGGGGAGGACCGAACTGACCGATTCATCCCAGAAGACGAGTACTGGGAAGTCACAGTCTACGCCTCTAACAAGGAATGGATCGAGGACTCTGACAAAGGCGAGCACCCGGAGAAAATGATACAGTACACCTTCGAAAATACTGACTCGGATGAGTTCCTGGAGGGTGTTTGGCCTGAGCTTACAGAATTTTTTGAGGAGAAGTATGGTGAAGAAGCCGGTTTTCTTTCAATAGCTGAGGAACCAGAATACTCGTTGTGAGGTTGCCGGTTAGAAGTCGTCGAATCCGGCTTGAACTGTGTCGTCCTCTTCCTCTTCTTGCAGTTCTTCTTCCATGTCGTCTCGGTGATCTGGGACGTGCAGCTTTCCAGCGTCGGGACTGTTTTCGTTGCGGTATACGTCGGTGTCTCCAAGGGCTTTGAATAGTTCGTGGGCGTCCTTATCCAGATTCTCTTCTACATATTCTGTGTCGCTGGTTAAGGCCCATATCGTACCTCTGATATTGGTGTAGGTGTCGACGAAGAACTCGGCCTCATCCCGATTCACGTCTTCGACCTCAAGAAGCTGTTCGATGAAGTGGTCTTCTGCGAGTTCG
This sequence comes from Natrinema sp. H-ect4, assembly GCF_041894845.1. Classification (NCBI taxonomy): domain Archaea; kingdom Methanobacteriati; phylum Methanobacteriota; class Halobacteria; order Halobacteriales; family Natrialbaceae; genus Natrinema; species Natrinema sp. H-ect4. The sequence goes on along the minus strand of NZ_JBHDYC010000009.1, from coordinate 150,843 downwards.
TCGACCTGGAAACTGGTGTAAACCTCCTCGCTTCCCCGGTCAAGTACGTGGATCTCGTCCAAGATCTTCGTTCCAGTGATTTCGTTGTGGCCTCTCAGCGTAGGCTCTAACTGGTACTTTTCCATAGCGTCCTTCGGAGATAGTTCCAAGTAGTCAGGACGGTAGTTTACAAAAATATCGTTAGAATCCTGTGACTCGGCCTCGAGGATGTCAGCTATAGTTCCGAACTCTGATCTGAACGGTATGACGTATTCTCCGTCTTCGAGTTCGATGCTTCCGCCGAGCGCTTCGTTCAGCTCCGGGTTGTACTCTGGATCCGCTACCGAATGGAAGTCGTGGCCGGGGATTTCGTCCTCTATTTCCCAAGGCCTCTGGTAGGCGTATTCTCGCAGTGCTTGTTCCGGGTCGCCGTTTTGGAGTCTCCATCGGTCGTCCTCTCTGAACCTGTCTTCAGAAGCGTTGTAGCTGGCGAGAATTACTTCCGCGTGTTCAGGAGTGTACCGGGCGAAGTGCGTATGGCCTACAGCTGCGTCGACTCCGATAAAATCGTATTCTCTGTCGTCGACTGTGATTGTCTCTGGTGGTTCTGCTAGATCTTCGATAAAGGTCTCACCGCTTACAGTGGAACAATCAGCGAATAGTTTTTAAATAATTCAGGCTGTTGGAGGCCCAGGTCAATAATGTTCTTCTACACAACTTATAAAAAAGACGTTTTACAACAGTTACGTAAGGTGATATAGAATCGAAAACCGATTTTCGAAACGCGACAATCACAACATTCCAGAAATAGATGAGGAAGATAAACTATTTGTAAACTCGAAAGCAGCAAAATCGCTGATACTACTTACTGGAGAGAATAAATACGCAAGAGAGGTATCAAAAGAAGTAGATACAGCATATTCACACGCAGTAAGACTTCTACAGAGATTTGAAGAATCAGGTCTGGTTGAGAGCAAGAAAGAAGGCCGGAAAAGAAATTATAAAATCACGGGAGAAGGCCAGCAGAAAGCAGAGGCCTTGGTTGATTTCCTTGAAGCAGAAGGTGACAACCAGCAGTGAGCGACTACACGGTTGTCGAAAAGAACCAACTGCAGAGATTCAGGAACTACGTTGCCCTTTTATGTACTCTCCTCGGTGCCTCTGCAGTCTCGTTCGCGATCGGGATTTTTACTGGCACGGAAGTTGCTTTCTTTTTGGCTATACTCTACCTGATAGGTGTGGTTGGAATTTGGCATCTGTTTAGGGATGATTTCTCCAATATCAGTCAGGCCATAGAAGATGCGGAGGACGGTGATTCTGAATGACGGCGGCAGCACAAACAGATCCAGTAGGAGCAGCAATTCTGCTTCTTTGTCTCGCAGCAATTGGTCTGTACTTTGCCTACCTGAGCCTCAGAGAATCCTATCGACAGGAACAGCTCTGGAACCACATCGCTGAGGACGACAATCTTCCGGATCCACTGGAAATTCTCTACACGTACAAAGCAAAGGAGGTTGAGAACCAGCAGTGAGAAAGGTGGATGAGCGGACCTACGCTACGGAATCGATGGTGGCCTCGCTTCTCTACGGTATAGTAATCGGCGTATTCTCCCACGCAGCTGTCCGTTCACGGTCAATAGTTTCAGGGTTAATCGCTGCAGGTTTCGCCGCTGTCGTAGTATTAGCCATAATAATGTGGAGGAATGATTTTCCTGGTGATGAAATGATAGAGATAGGATCTGACAACACAGGAGGTGAGAATGAGTAGTGGAGGATGCGTCGATTCATTACTTGGGTTGGCATCTGGAAGACGAAGGGCACGGCCCTGCCTCCGAACTTTTTCACAAGTACCATGTCACCGGTCAGCTTGAGGAAGACGAGCAACCGCCTCAGGCCTTCACACAGAACGAGTTCGACGAACTGTACGATGAAGTAGCCGTACTGCAGGGAGACTTCTCAGAAGACGATCTGGAAGAGATCTACAAAGGATTCCAAGGCACCGGATTCACGGAGTGGGACGAGTTCCTGAATGCCCGGTACTGCGAAGGTTGTGACAGCTACATCGAAGGCAGCGACGAAGCACTAACTCACGCCGTCCAGAATCACGGCTACAGTCCTGAGGAAGAGTTTGGGGAGCCGGAGTACGTTCACGGCATCCGCTCAATGAGCGTGGGCGACATCGTAGAGATCGAGGATACTCCGTATCAGGTTCGAGGCCTCGGCTTCGAAGAAATCTCTGTAGGAGGTGAGAGCCAGTAGTGGCCGAGGATGATGATCTCGATGACAAACTTGCAGCAGCAGGCATGGGAGCTTGGGCAGCGACAGTAATCACAGGCGATGCAGGTAGCGCCTACGGATTTGCCCTGGTGATGATCCTTGCGATGGCGGCGGTAGCTCGACAACACGGTCTTTTCGAGCAAATGGCTGAGAGGTACGGTGACAGAGTCAGAGAGAAACTCGAGATCTTGTACGAGAAGTCAGTGGTCTTCGGGAAGAAGCTGTCCGACTTCCTGTTCTGGTACGGGAATTACGTGTTGGGAGCGATGTTCCTCGGACTCATTGCCTTTGTCGTTGTCACGCCATCTCTGCCGTTCAGAGGTCTCACGTTGGCATTCCTGACGTTCGCATTGATCGACTGGTATTTCAACGATCTCAGGACTATCCAAGATATCCTCTTCTACTGGCCTCTTAGGCCTTGGAGGATCTTTGCGGTGGCAACTGCAGTAGCAGTATACCTCATCGCTACCGGGCAGTCAGAGTTCTTCCTGAAATTGGTGATCGACTTCCTGCAGCGAGGTGTCTCCCAGTGAGTCTCGAGGACCGCTATGGAGAGACCTGGGAACAGGCTTACACGGATATTATGACCGGCCTCTACAGTGAGGCGGTTCCCGGCGTGGAACTGGACTCCTTGGAAGACATGGTCGAAGAGGCAGATCAGCCGGAAGAAGGCCCACCGATCTACCTTGAACACTTCCTCGACGCAGATACACAGGAGGAATTGATCGAAGACGTGCTTGAGGACTACGGGATTGAAGATGACTACGACGTGTTCGAGGCTAAGAAAGCGGTTTTCCTCGGTGCAGGGCCTTCCACCAGTTTGGAAACCGTGGACCGTGCCCGGGAAGACTACGACATGGAACCCGTCTCAGAAATGCTCGACGGAGAGGGTGATATCTGATTACTCTATTAGAACAACAGACATATGCGACAATCGGCAAAATCGCACTAATCACTGCAATCTTCGGAATGATTGTGACCTGCATTTTTGGAATCGCTGCAATACAAGGCATTCAATCCCTTGAGGAACGGGAGGACAAGCTGGACAAGTATCAGGGTGAAACTTGGAACATGACCCTCGATAACTACCCCAGAGTAGTTCAAGAGCTATGCGAGAGATCCTTTGGACCGAATTACAGCTACGCCTACACAGATCCTGTTGGTGCAGCGTTCGGAGAAACAACAGAATTGGATGAAGTGGCCTGTAATGGCTCTGAAGGATACCGTCACATTCCGATAGAGGATGACCGAGGTGAATCTCGGTAGTGACGACGCTGGAAGATGTCAAGGAGAAGTCGGGGTGGGATGTTCTTGAGGAGGAATACTATTCTCCGGTCTCTCCCTGGTCAAATGGCCGTTTCCAATCCTTGTCGATGGAGCACGAAGAGTACGGGACAGAGGTAGCGCTGGACAGCGAGATCGACCCCAAGGGACACCCCGAGTACTACTTAGAGGTTGATGGAGAAGTCCTGGATGAGGATCTTGGACAGGAGAAATACGATATAATGGATCTCGAAATGCAGAAACAGGAGAAGAAAGGAGGATACGAATGATAGAACACGGACTACGGAATTTCTACGACGGTATTCAAAATCTCAGTAGCAGTTTTGCAGGTGAATCCCGGTAGTGGAGCTCGACTCTCTTGACGAGCTGTATGAGAACGCCTTGATGATGGCGAACGGCGAGTCTCTGGAGTACAGAGATCTCACGTTGGAGAAGGTGGACTGGACGCATCCAGAACACACAGAGTACGCAGTATTCAACGAGGACAACGAGAAGGTAGAGTCCATCACTGTCTCAGCCTATGACGACGTTGACGACCTCCAGGACTTCTTGGATGAGATCGCGGACTACGGCCCGGAAAACCTGGAAGACTGGACCAGCAGAGGTGAGGAGCTTTAGATGAGCGACTGGAGTGACTTTACCGTACAGGAGATTGATACGACATTGGTAGGCCATTGGGATACGGCACTCGATGACTACGCAAGTGTCGCAGGACCTGACAGCAGCTTTGCTGAGTCATGGAGAGAACACGATATGGCACACGAGCTTGTACCAAAAAGCAGGGTAGCAGAGAAGGTTATAGAACTCTGGGACAAGAAAGTTGAAGCTCCTGATAACGTGTCAAAATCCAAGATGAAGCACTGGATGAAGGGCTACATGACTGCAATGATAGACATAAAGCAGGCTATGGGCTACAATGACGAAATACCAGGAGAATTTGAGGAAGTAGAATCCGAAAAGGGTGATACTCGATTGTAGAGACCGTCATTGAGGAAATCCGAAGCAAAGACTTTGACTTCATACTGACTGTGGAAGAAAAAAATTTCGGCTATTTCATCTCTCTTACTCCGAGTTACGATGGAAACGAATCAGAGAGCAGAGTCGAGGAATGGCAGGATCTCTTCGGGGATCTAGCCGAGCATGATGAAGTGGAAAAGGTAGCCGAAATCGGGAATGGATGGATGTTCTTCACAGAGTATTCTGACGGAGGTGAGAATCAGCAATAGCATCGGGTGCTGAATATAAGGATGCAGCACAGTCTGTCGTCGACAAGCTGGAGCAGATCCAGTTCGTCGGCGGGTACAGCAGGCACCAGGTCTTCGATGACTTTCTCGATCTGTCGCTGTACGCACTGCAGAGAGACGACGAATCCTATCTTGACGTAATGGACTCGTATGGTGAGGAAGAGGCTGAGCTGTACAGTGAGGCCTTTGGAGAACTGATGAACGCCAGTAGAGAGGCCAATCACGACATCCTCGGTGTCGTCTACGAGGAGCTCGGCAACAGTAGCGATCACTTCGGCCAGCATTTCACACCTCACAATCTTTCCAACATGAATGCGGAGATGGTTATCGACGAAGATCCCGACCCGGACAGAGAGGAACCATATAGTATCATGGATCCGGCGGCGGGCAGTGGACGCCTCCCGATATCAGCAGCCAAGCAGCTATCGGACGAGGTTGAGGCGGAGTTCTACGCTGTCGACAAGGACAGTACTTGTGCGAAGATGGCTGCTCTCAACTTTACGTTCTTCAACATGGATGGGTACGTGGTCCACGGTGATTCCCTGACTCAGGACTACCACACGGTTTGGGCCACGAAAGGCAGTGCCCTCGGCGGATCAGTTCAAGAATTAGATGAAGATCAGTGGACGAACCCCTACGAGCAGGAAGTTTCTGAGACAGAGGGTGATGTCGACGAACAACAGGAGAAGCAGGAAGCGAGAGATCGAGGTCAGAGCCAGGTTGATACACCGGATATTGATTTCGACGAGGTCCGAGAAACCACGCTCTCCGACTTTACAGAGAACGGTGATAGGCAGTGAACGTGGATTTGAGGAGTCGTGTCGCCGGCGTCAGGTCGGTTCTGATCTTTTTCTTAGGCCTGAACGTTGCTTGGATGGAGACCTGCTACAACGCCCTAGTTATGGGAGGCAGCGGTGAGATGCTTGGCTGGATACCGTTCGACTGGTACATGACCGCTGGAGAGTGGTTCTGGACCCATCTCGTCCTAACTATGCTTACAGCTGCAGTCTTGATCTACAGCTACGAAACACAGATCCAGCGAGGTGACACATCTCAGTGTTAGGCTGGTTTGTAAAGTCTAAGACTCGGTACTTGGCTTATCTCTTTGTCTGGAAGCTGGCGGATATCCACAGCACCTTCCTCGTAGCAGAGAAGTACGGATGGAGGGCAGAAGTCGGGTTTACGATGATCGGCCAGCTTGGTCCTCAGTTTGGTCACGTCTCTGTTTCCTGGATTACTGTAGGTGTGATGGTGGCTACAGGCTACCTGGCTTACAGGTGGACGCCTGTTGTTGCGGAGGGTACTCTCTTGTTTATCCCGGCGATCACGGTCGGTAACCTGATTCTCTTGGTTGCTCCGTTGGTCGGCAGTCTTTGGAATGTTGGAGCTATGCTGCTGATCCCGGCACTGTACATCAGTAGAGGCTTTCGACCGATCTGGTTCGAGTGGTCGCCTACACGCGACGAGCTGATTGAGAATTATAAAACTCTGAAGTCCTGGAAAGCTTGGGTAAGAGGTGAACAGGATGCAGTGTAAGAGAAACAAATGCAGAAACTCGGTTCCAGACCACAGAGACAAATACTGCTCGGGTACATGTTATAAAAAGGCGACTACGAAAAATCCCCATAGACGACGGTGATCTCGTTATCGGAGAACGATTTGAAGATGTCGTAGACTGGTTCAGAGATGACGGCTGGCTTTACTGCTTTTTAGTTTTTGAAGCTCTCTTGATCATTTCCGCATCATGGTTTATGTTACAGCCAGGGCCTGAGGACCGGATGCCGGAGGATTTCAACTATTCTGAGTCGAAGCAGGCCGTGGAAGACTTCTACGGAGTACCGTGCGAGAGCACAGTCAACGATACTTACGGCGACTACTACAAGTTTGAGTGCTCACAGACCCAGGGGAACTACACGTATACTGCAGGGGCCGTAGTCCAGTACAACGAATCTGGTCCTGACGAGGTCGATATCTATGGCTGAGACAGAGTACCGGAAAGTCCGGATCACGTCAAGCGTCCCAGAGTTCAGGGGGACAGACTTGGAAGTCTATGGTCCCTTCGAGGAAGGAGATGAGGCCGAGGTTCCGAAGGATAATGCCGAGATCTTGGAAAACCGTGGAAATGCAGAGCAGGTGAACAACTGAGTGAGAAGAGAGGATTATTCTCCGGACTGCCAGAACTGCGGTAAGAACCTGTATATCAACGCTGTTGAGAGGCCTCACGTCGACTGGGTCAAATGTGTCTGCAGCAAGTGCGGAGAGATCAACGATATTTCTATGGTCCGCTTAGCCCAGAAGAAGGAGAAGGCGAAAGGCGTTGATCTTCCAGGAAGCGAGTCAGACGGTGATACCAACTGAGTCCGGATTCCATCTTCCACATAGAGTATCTGTTTCTGTGGAAGCTGGTCGGGATCTACGCAATCGTAAGAGGCAATCCTGTGTTAGGTATTTTCTCCATAGTATTCGGTTATCTGCTGTTCTTAGTAGAGATGTACCGAAAACTCGGAGGTGAGAGATGAGCAGTGGCAAGGCTGGAGTTAGAACAGCAGTGGCGTAGCAACGCAGCAGATCAGTGGGAGAGGAATATCGGGGAGCAGGTCGACGACTTCCTGGACCAAGCCTACAGCTTGAGTTCTGAGCATCCTGACGTCTTCCAGTTCAATGACTACTTTTTCGAGCTGATCGATAAGGAACATGACAAGAGGGAGGATTTCATCGCCCGGGAAGTCGACCAACAAAAATACGATGAAAAGGTCAGGGTAGTCGACCGAGATCCCATTAGAAAAACCGGGGACGTCGAGGAACTGATCTGCGACTACTGTGACAGCCTACAGTTCTCACTCTCCGGAGTAGAAGACCTGACCGTATGCCGTCCCTGCATCGACGACGCCGGCCTCGAAGACCAAGGCAGTTTCTCAGACTTCTTCGACCAGGAAAACCGGTATGTCCTGGTAGGCTGCGGCAGCAAGAAGACCGACGAACCAGGTATGCACCCTGCCGGGGAGCTCTACACCTCATCGTATTTCGACAAGAAGCAGAATTTCGCGGAGGAGTTCGGAGACGAGATGTACGTAGTATCCGCGAAGTTCGGCGTGATCCACAGCGAAACCTCAATCTGGAACTACGACGCCACAGTTGAAGATGTCTACACGGATGAGTGGCTGGACGTCGTCGAGAAAAACCTAGACGAGAAACTGGACTGGACCGAGGGCGACGAGGTCTACGTACTTGTCGGGAAGAAATACCTTGACGCCGAGGACCACTCAGGTAGATCTCTCCGCGGATTGCTGAACGAAAGCCCACCAGACATTCGCTACCCGTTCAGTCAGACTTCAGGCATCGGGAAACAGCAGCAGTACCTTGACGAGGTAGTCGAAGAGGACGAACCCTTGATGCCCTACGAACTCTGGGACACTGGACAGAGCACTCTCAGCAGCTTCTGATAATATGAAAAGCAGTCCTGACAGATTCTTTGTGTAATGGTCTAGCTCCACTATTTGGAAAAGCATCAAGTAGGCCACGGTTAGAATATAAGAGCATGTCAATCTCCGAGCTTCTGACTCCCCGTGAGGAAGTCCAAAAAGGACGATTTCAGGGAGTCCTACAAGCTCACAAAGTAGGCGGCTCCGAGGACCGACTTGAAAACAATCCTTCTCGTCTGCTTTCTATGACATACCCGTCGAACGCCTTGGAAACCGCGTTCGACCACGTCGACAACAAACTACGAGGCAGGGACAGCCAGGGAGGAATCACACTTACAGGTCCTTACGGCGCTGGTAAGTCACACGGCCTACTCACCCTCTACCACCTGTTCAATAGCCCCGATGTCGGCCAGGAATGGCTGGAGGACTGGGATATCCCTCTGGATCTGCCCGAGTCCTCGGATGCAACTATTCTCTCTACCAGCGAGACGGATGCAGATCACATCTGGGAACCGATTTTCGAAGACCTTGGTAGGGAAGATATCTCCGATGACGTCAAGCGGTACGTTACAACCGAACACATCGAAGAGCTCTGCTCCGATGAGCCGGTCGCTATCTTTTTCGACGAGATCGAAACATGGTGGGAGTCTTTCAGCGACTCAGAAGACGAGGAACTGGTGGAACGCAACGAGTTCTTCATCCAGAACCTGCTGGAAGTAGCGAACGACCCTGAGGAAGATCTGTTCGTGTTCATAACGCTCCTCGATAAGAGCGATGACTTCAAGCGGATCCTCAACCGGACGAATCCCTACGCTGTTGACCTGAACGCCACAGGAGACCGAGAGAGGATTATCCTCCACCGCCTCTTCGAAACTCGACAGGACGACCTGGATGAAAGCAGGGTCAGGGATGTCGTCCAGAACTATGTCGAGAACTACTCCTACCCTATCGAGATCGAGGAGGAGAAACGGTACGAGAACAGGATGGTAGAGACCTACCCATTCCATCCTGAACTGCTTGACCTGCTCGACAACTTGTACGAGGGCGGGAAGGAACGGCAGAACGTCCGGGGTGCGATGAACGTTCTCGCTGACACTGTGCGTAGGCTCTACGAGGAAACGGATCTCATCATTACCAGCGATATCGAAGTAGCTGCGTTCCGTGGGATCAATCAGACACTGTTCAATCGATACGTCTCCGACTTGGATTCTGTCGAGAGTATCGATTATGGTCAGGAGTTGCTCAAAACGATCCTTCTATACACTCTTGACGAGCGGTCTCAGATGGCCTCTGTCACTGAGTGCTTGGTGGGGACGTACAAACCGGGGAAGAACTCGGTGTCGAAGCTGGATATGTCCCTGCAGAACCTGTATGGTACAGCTCACTACCTGGATCGAGACGGCCAGAAAGACAATTACTACATCACCGAGGATCCCAAGCTCACCGCTCTCGTAACCCGTGAACAGGAACGAGTGTTAGAGGGAGAAAGAGACGCTATCGAGGAGAAACTGGCTGAGGTTGTCCGGGACGATGTTTGGAACGGAGATGTAGTGGTCTATCCGGAGGACGATGTCTCGGATTCACGGGATATCTCGGTCGTCGTGATGCTGGATTACTTGTCGAACGGGGCCTTGGAGAAAAAGCTGGACAGTTTCTTCGAGGGCCGGACCTACCAGAACACGGTACTCTTCGTCACTCCTAGCCAGAAGATCCGCCAGGATGATGACCTGATCAGCAAGGCAGCTCGTGTGCTTGGTGCTGAGAACCTGAGAGGGAAGGTCGACGACGACCAGGGTGAACTGGAGAAGATAATCCGGGACGAACGCCGTGAGCTCCGGAACGAGCTTGAGGACAACTACGGTAGCTGGGTCAAGTGGACTGATTCCGGTGGAGGTCTACGGATGAGGAAGAAATCGGTCAGTCCCGACGTCGAGGATGTGAAGAGCAAGGTCGGCCGTGATAAGACCTACATCGGGGAGAAGATCGTCGAGGAGGTCCAGGATGCAGAGAACGGGGTTAACGTAGGTTCGATGCTCAATGATTTCCGGCAGTTCCGCCGGATGCCGGTGATCCTGGAGGACAGTGCGTTTTACTCTGCTCTCGGCCAGCTCTACCGAGATGGGAAGATTATCTTGGAAAGCGACCGAGCGAAGTTCTACGCGACTCAGAAGGGCGATCCATTACCGGATCTCAATGATGAGCTGACCATCCATCACCCAGACAATCTTGATGAGTCGGTTTACACTGAGACGGAGCCAGATCCCGAACCGGACACAGGAACTACTGGGTCAGGAGGAACTACGACTGGAAGCAGTATCGGTGCAGGCGATGGAACCATGACGACTGTCGGTCGCACAGAGTCAGGGACTGGAGAGGAAGGAGAAACGGTTAGTAAACCAACCGAGACCAAGACGGTCCAGTTGGAGGGTAACAGCGCCCGAGTTCTCCGAAGCGTAGCGGAGTCCCGAGTCAACGGAGACGCGGACACTGCAACACATATCGATCTCTCCTACGATTTAGACGATCTGTCGAAGGAGGAGCTGATCGAGTTCCTGGAAGAACTGCCAAGTGCGACCCATATCAACGCTCAGGTGGTGATCGAAAGTGAAGTTCAAGACTGAGGTCCTCACCAGCTTAGTAGAAGCCGAGGACCCAGTTGATCCGGTCTGGGAGGCAGTCTGGAACATCTGGGCTCCAGCCGGAGATGATATCGCCTCGCACTATAGTCGGGAGCCGCAAATGGTGGAGTATGAACGCCTGCTTCTCGATGTCTACAGCGAGTTCTATACAGAAGTACTGGCAGACAGGTGTGTAAACCAGGCCTCCATGAACGTTCCCGAGGATGGAGCACTGATTATGATGGACTCGATGAGCGTCCGAGAGGCCTCACTCTTCGTACAGTTGTTGGAGGACGAAGCCAGTGAGCTGTCGGTCGGTTACTCGTATTCTACAGTTCCTTCGGAGACTATGCCTTTCCGGGACCGAGTGGGGTACTCCGATCTAAAGAAGGAGTACAAAACGGCGAGCGTGCAGAGCCAAGAACCATCCCTGGACGGTGACGAGCAAATCATCTGGAGCCGGTACCCTGACGCCCTTCTCGAGAATATTCAAGAAGGACGGACAAAGCTGTCCTCTATCGAGGAAATGTACGAGAAGTCAGAAACAGCACTCCGCAACATCATCGATCAATTGGATACAGACTCCTTGGTGATCACCTCGGACCACGGGTACGCCAGGCTGGACTCCGGCCACACCTTCCAGATTTCAGATCGGCAGAAGACCCGTCTTCAGGACACATTCAGCGGCAGGTTCGAAAGTGTTGGAGAGGTCAACGCCGACGACCTCGTAGAAGAAGGCCTTGTCGTGGAGGCAGATGGATACTACATGCCTCTCGGACGCTACACTTGGCCCGCAGGAGGAAAGTACTCCAACTTCCAGCACGGTGGTCTCAGCGTCTCTGAATGCGTTACTCCCCGAATCAACGTCAGCCTCTAACCAAAGCAAACCATGAGTAAGGATAATAGTCGTCGACCTATCGAGATCTCGTTCCCGATCGAGGAAGTAAACGAAATTGCGTCGAAGGAGGGCCACGCTAAACGGTACTACAGGCCTGTGTACACGATGCACAAGTACTGGGCCAGGCGGCTAGGCTCGGTCTTCCGCACCATGCTCCTATATTCTCTTGCGGAGGATGAGATCCATATCAAGGAGAACGGTCAGGAAAGCTTCGAGGAGCTGCCAGATGTCGACTGGGATAATCCAGAGGCGTTGTGGGACTACTACCTGGAAGACGTCGACTTCGGCGATAAAACTGTTCTCGACCCATTCATGGGCGGCGGAACCACGATCGTTGAATCCCTGCGAATGGGCTGCAACGTCATCGGCAGTGATCTGAATCCTGTCGCCTGGTTCACGGTGAAGAAGGAGATTGAACAAGTCGATATCGACGATCTGCAGGAGGCCTACGACGAGATCTACGAATCTGTCGGGGAGGAAATTCTCGAGTACTACCAGACACCGTGCCCTGACTGCGATAACATGGCGGATGCGATGTACTATTTCTGGGTGAAGGAGATTGAGTGCCTGAACTGCGGCCACGACGTCCCCTTGTTCAAGGGCTACTACTTCGCTAATTCTCGTTCCTCCAACGACAGCTACAAGAACGTTCTCTGCCCGGACTGTTGGACTGTCCAGCAGACAGACGACCACACTACGGAGACAACATGCGTGGACGACAGCTGCGGGAACAAGTTCATGCCCAAGGAGGGAACCGCTTCAGGTCAGAATTATACCTGTCCTGATTGCGGTGTCCGAAGTAAGATTATCGACGCCACGAAACGCTTCGGGAAGCCTGACTCCCAGATGTATGCGGTGGAGTACTACTGCGATTCCTGTGACGATAAAGGATACAAAGACCCTACAGATCACGATTTAGAGCTCTACGAGAGCGCTAGCAAGGAGTTGGAGGAAGAATGGGACGAGCTCCCTATCCCAGAGCAGGACCGGTATCAGGGCAGCAGTGACCGTGCCTGGAACCACGGCTATCACAAGTATCACGAGATGTTCAACGATCGGCAGCTGTTGCTGCTGGGCCGACTCCTCAATGAGATCGACGACATCGAGGATCAGAACGTGAAGGAGTTCCTGCTCACCACGTTCTCCGCCATGCTGGAGTCGAACAACATGTTCTGCATGTACAACCGGGTGGCGAACAAGCTTGAACCCATTTACAACTACAACACCATTATCGCCCGGCACACACCTGTTGAAGGGAATATCTGGGGTAGTGACTACGGTCGTGGCACCTTCAAAGGGATGTTCGATAAGACGAAGGCCGCGAAGGAGTGGTGTCAGAGTCCGGTCGAGAAATACATCGACGAGGATGGAAACTCTCAGGATAAGCAGATGCAGACCCCGGTTGAGGGCGTCCTTGTGGACGATGCCTCTGACCTCGGAGAAGAGGGGAATGCCTTCCTACGCTGTGGGACTTCTGAGTACCTGCCTATCGAAGACAAATCCGTGGATGCGATCATCACAGATCCTCCGTACTATGACAACGAGATGTATGCGGAGCTCTCAGACTTCTACTACGTCTGGCTGCACGAGGTTCTCGGCGACACCTATGAGCACTTCCAAGGGGAGCGGACTCCGAAGAAGAGCGAGGCCGTTGTCGACCCGGCGAAAGATGTTGAGGACCAGAGAACCGAGGAGCACTACATTGAGACCCTGACGAACGTCTTCAACGAATCCCGTCGAAAACTGGCTGATGACGGCATTATGGCCTTCACCTTCCACCATAAGGAGACTGAGGCCTGGGGTTCAACGCTCCAATCTGTCCTTGATGCTGACTTCTACATCAGCGCTCTCTACCCTGTCAACAGTGAGACTCGTGGAGGAACCCGGCATGGAAGAGCAACTGTCGACTATGACACCATCATCGTCTGCAGGAAACGCCAAGAGGATCCCGAGGAGGTCTCTTGGAAGTCTCTTGAGGATGATATCTACTTCCGGGCAGAAGATGAGATTGAACGCTTAGAACAAGCAGGTCGCCGTCTTAGTGGAGGAGATATCTTCGTGGTTGCGATGGGGAAGTGCTTAGAGATCTTCTCGAAACACTACCCGAATGTCACCCGTGACGGAGAACAGATGGATGTGGTTGAGGCTGTCGACGCCATCAAAGAGATCGTCGACGAACAACTGCTTGAGGAACGATTCCAGATCCTAAGTGAGGAGATGGACCCTCTCAGCGCGGTCTATCTAACCCACGTACTGGGTCGAGGTGAGGAGTTGTCGTTCAACGCCCTCAACAAGGATCTTCGGCAGAGAGGTGTCGACGTGGCTGAACTGGTTCACGAAGACTTGGTGGAACAGCAAGGAGACGACTTGGTCATCCTAGATCCGCTTGAACGGGCTGACCGCCTTGAGAACAAGAACGATCCACTGTCGATTGACAAGGCCCACTACCTGTACTACCTCTTCGAGACCGACCAGTTATCTAAGGAGTTCGGGAAGTGGACTGATGAAGGAGCGATCAACGCGCTCCGCAGGCTCTCGGAAATCGAAGGAGATGACGACTACGATGACATCGCGGAGTACGTGAAGGAACAATCTGACACCCAGCTGGAGATCGAGGACTTCAGCTAACTCTGGATCACCCCGCTGGAACCGGGATTTGAGATTACTTTTATACCATTTGGCAGATTACAGGCTGCTAGAACCTGATGAACTTCGATATCGGCTATCACGTCGTCGGTGAGGAGGCCTTAGACGACGGTGATGAGTTTGATGAAGAGATGAGTGTAGTCGAGTTTCTCCGCCGTGTCGACGATATGGGCGATCTCCCTTACGATATCGCGGTATTCGGTCTCGACAGCTATCTTCGAGGTGCGGCAGATCCTGAAGAGATCAGCGAGTTCATCCACGACATTCTGTCTGAGCGCGTGAACTTTCTACTGGCGAATAATCCACGGGTGCAGTTCGTAGTTGACAACGTGGAGTACTGGGATGAGCCCGTACTACCTGACGGCGACGAAAGAATAGGGTTGAATACGATTTTCCGTGGAAGCCTTGAGCAGGTAGGGCCGGGATGGTATTCGAGCAATCTCAACGTCACCTCGTAGCCCTGGGATAGAGATGAAGGAAGTATTATAGTGAATCATCGTCTACGCTCCGGTCGTGACAAAGTCTGTATTTCCATTTCCGGGAGGGAAATCCTATCTAGCTCCCTGGATCATCGAGCACTTCCCGGAGCACAAGTGCTATGTCGAGGTCTTTGGCGGTAGCGGTGCTGTCTTAGTAAATAAGCCTGAGAGCCATACCGAGGTCTACAATGACCTGGACGGGGATTTGGTCCAGTTTTTCAAGGTTCTGCGCGAGAGAGAAGACGAACTGGTCGACTGGCTCAATAAAACTCCATATGCACGGGAGCAGCATCAAGAATGGAAAGAGGACTTCTATTCCGGCGAAAGACCAGATGACCCCATTGAGCGGGCAGGGCGGTTCTTCTACCTCAGATACTCACAGTACGCTGCAAAGTACAGGACAGCATCAGGATTCGCCTCAGCCCACCAACGGAACAAGGCACGTAAGCTGAGAAACGCCACGGAGAAGCTCCACGAGTTCGCAGACCGGTTCAAAAACGTCCAAATCGAGAATCTTGACTATGCAGATCTGATCGACCGCTACGATAGTGAAGACACATTCTTCTACTGCGACCCCCCCTACGTCGACGAGGGAGACGCTCTGTACCGTCACGACGGTGATTTCGACCACGAACGATTCGTGGATACTCTAAGCAAGACGGAGGGCAAATGGGCAGTATCGTACCAGAGGATCCCTGAAGGCCTACAAGATTACACTGTCGTCGAGAAAGGCCGGTCCCAGTTCATGAACAAGCAACACGATAACGACACCCGGTCTACCGAGGTAACCGAACGGCTCATCCTCAACTACGACATGGACGAGGCAGGCAACTTCGAGTTTGACGATACTGAGCAAACAACCCTAGAGGGACTTGGAACCGAGGAATAACCCCTACTCTTCTTTAGCTGCTATTCTACGTTCAAATCAGTTCTATCAAGGACTCTCTCCAGCCCATCCTCTAATTCAGAGGCCTGTAGGATTTTGATCTCAGAGTCATCCTGTTCCCCAAGAGCGGTAGTCTCTCGGTCGAGATCCTGAACTACGAGAAGACCGTTCCACCCGCCTCCGAAATAATCCTCGCCGTCCTCATCTCCAAACACGAAATCATCATTGACTCGGAGGAAAGCCAGGTATTCGAGGGTCTCCTTGATCCCCGTCCTGATCGTACCTGTGTTTGTACTGTTCTTAACCTCAGTGATGAGGTACTCGTAGCTATCACTGGCTCTATCCCGTATTTCGAGTACGATGACGTCCGGTCGATTGGTGTAGTTCTGGAACTTTTTCTTGAAGTAGTCGTTTGAGACCTCGTATGCGACTTCTTGTACCTTCTCACTGCGGGAGAGATCACGTTCGGTGATGTCCTCTTCAACAACGAACGAGAGATCGCGGTCGGTACCTGCTTGGTCGTAGTACAGCACCAGCTCTGGCTCACCATCGAACTTTGCAACCTCCTTTCGCCCAGACTGTATCGGCTTAAACTGAGCCTGCTGATCCCGGACAGACTCCAAGACAGAGACAAACCGGAAGAGAACATAGAGCTCGAAGAGCGTCTCGTCATCATCAGGAGTGATTGCCGTGTTATTCAGCAAATCCCTGATTTCACTGCGATCCCCTGATAACAGGTTGGACCGGGTACGTAGGAGATCAGCTGCCTCCTGGTAGATCGGTTGGCGAGAGCTTTCTGCAGCTATCATCATCCGCTCAGTCGGTTCGTAGGTCTCGGGCTTGCGGATCCGGCGGACGTGGACGTTCCGTTCGACAATCTGTTTCAACTCCTCAATTAGCTCATCTTCGCCTTGCCACGTCTCCTGAGCCCAGTCGTATTTCTTCTTGATGTAATCCTCAGCTTGGTCTATTGTCTCGTATATCACCGATATCAAGCGTTTCAGGACTATGTTCTCAGGTGTATCGTAATCCTCAGAACGGTTGTCGCAGACGAACAGCGAAGGATCAGAGGGGTTCTGAGAATACCGCTTCTTGACTGTGGAACCCCAATTGATGTGGCCGTCAACCGTCCCTCTACGTGTCCGTGAAACGGTCTTGGTTTCGGTGCTGATGCTTCGAAGCCGCTTCGGAAGCTTTCTGACGAAGTTGACGACGTCCTCCTTCAAGATAAAATGGAGATCGAGCAAGAGACGGTAGTCTTCAAATCGTTCGTCCAAGCCCTCAGGCTTGATCTCTCGGGCAATCTGCTGCTCCTCGAACGACCCAGCCATTACATAGGACACGATGTCCTGACTGAGCTGGTCGATAAGTGCTTCTCTATTCATCGTCGTCGAACGAGACTTGGAGAATCTCCTTGGCTGCCTCCTTGATCTTCCCTTCGTTGACATCAGGAGAGCCCATGATACTCTTGACTATCTTCTTACGTTCAGGAACTCCCTCCAGCTGAGGGAATATGTAGCTGATAACAGCGTTAGTGAGACGAGGCTTCAGATCAGAATCAGCATCGGGGTACTGCGTTATGGTGCTGAGGATATCCTGAACGATGGCAGGTCCGATTGCCCGGGCATCAACAGGGTTGTTGGTGTTCCGCCACACCCTGCCTACAGCCAGTAGTACGTCATCATCAGCTTCGATATCATCCCACGAATCCACGTACTTCGACAGGAGCTTCTGGAGCTGTTCCTCCTCATCTGAGGCGTCCGAGTCAGGTAGATCGGGAACCTCGATAGGGATGAACGAGAACCGCCGCATGAAGGCGTAACTCATCTCGTAGAGCGAGGTCTTGTCGTAGGTGTTCATGGTGGCAAAGATGACCCAGGACTCTGGCACGGCGTATTGATGGGACTGTGGAGGTTCACCAAGTACGTCCGCAGAGGCGATTTCCACCTCTTTATTGTCCTTCGTGTATGGCAGCTGTACGGATTGACCGGAAAGGACTGTAAACAGTTGTCCGAATGCTTTGTCGATGTCAGCCCGGTTAAGCTCGTCAATCACAATCGGCTCGTTCAACGGTTTGCCAGTGGATCTGTTCTTGTAACGGTTGAGGATGATTCCAGAGGAGAACGATAGGCTTCCATCTGTTTCCTGATCTTCGTCGGGCATGTAGCCGCCGACCGTGTCGAAGGTTGACCAGTCAGAGGTTGCCGTCGTCATCTGAGAACCCGAGTACAGCCATGGATACTCCTGGGCCAGATGATTGGTTACGCGCCTTGCGATCTCGGTCTTCCCTGTCCCTGGTGGCCCTGTAAGGATAATATGCTTACCTGCGTACAATGCTGCCTGAATCTGATCGAGGATCTCCTGCTCTCCATCGGGGAAATGCAGCCCCTCCAGCAAATCGTCATCAACTGTACCAGCGAAACCTGTGTAGATATTAACTGCCGGTGCTTCAGGCAGGTCAGAGGCCATCTCCGCGATCAGTGCTCTAGGACGGAGTGTCTCAGGTGAACCGCTATCATCGCTGAAGAGGGCTAAGGAATCGTCGACAGGCATCCGATCGTCGAAAACGTCGTGACAAATACTGTTCGCTGTAGAGACATCAAGAAGATCTGCTGTTAGTGATTCAATCCCTTCCTCAAGGACCGAGGTGTCCTGTTCGTCGATCGCTGTCTCAAGGCCAAAGTTGAGGTCTGTGATACTGCCTGTATAGAACACTCGGTCAAATGCTGCAACCAAAGGTAGCTCTTCGTCTTCTTCGTGCTCTGTCCACCACCAGTCGTCTTCCTTCGTATATTTGTCACCGAGTATAGCTGCACCGACTAGGCCTTCTGATTGCTCTGGGAGCTCTGTATTCGCCGGTTCGCTCTCCGCGTAGAAGAGTACTATATCGCCTGTCGAAAGATCGTTCCAGTGTTCTCTCTCGTCCTCCGGAAACGGGATAGCGTTGTACTTAACGGAAGTCAGCCACTGGTCGGGAGGAGCAGAGAACGTGTATACGGAGGTGGACGGGTTTTCCTCAAGGTGCGTTAAGAGAGGATGGTCGGTTCCATCGTCTTCTTCTATAAACTCCTCTACCTTGGTTTCCTCATCTCTCCAGACTGCTTCGATCTCCTCCAGAATCGGGTCGAGATACCCTTTCTGGTACCCTTCACTGGGTGCATCTCGATCCACCCAGAGATCCCCACGGAATTTGTTCTGGACAGTGCTTAGGTTGATATCTAACTCATCCGCTACGATTTCCTGAGCATTTTCTCGCCGCTCAGCTGTCGGCAAGTCCGTTCGCGTTTCTTCGAGAAAGACGTCCACAACCCGTTCGATAGTCTGGGCTCTTGACCCGTTATCCCGCCACCCTTCCGGGAGGAACTCGTTCAGAAGGCTACGGATCTGGACCAACCGGTCTCGCATTCGAAGTGCCTCATCGACACGAGCAGGTTCGGCCACGATGACGGTCTCACCGCCATATCCTGCAGTAGAACGTTGCTGTGTCACCAAGCCTTCTGAAACGGCCTTACCTATAGTCTCCGCCTGGACCTGGAGCGGTGAGACCGAACCGTACTCTTCGTGAAGATCATCGTCCCAAAAAGCGAAGACTTCGTGGTTTTCGTGATACCCGCCCAGTATAGTCAGATAACCACCTGAACGGTCAGGTGTAGCATGGTCTTCTTCTCCACCCTCATGCTCAGGAAGCCTCACATTGATTTTAAACTCGTCCTCACGTCCAGAGGGAACGAGATTCACCAGATACAGCCTGACCTTTGACGGGAGCGGATCCTTTAGATGCAATTCAAGAGGCTTGTTCCCGACATCGCTGTGCCACTTGACAGAGTCGCCAAGAGATTCAACCAGTAGCTCCCCTATTTCAGATAGATCCATATCGCTTCCAGTCATCTCAACTCCAGACATTTACCCGGGGGTTCTGACTCACATGGAATAAGTGTATGCCACTCCCCGCCCTCAAAACCCAGCTGAATCCTATTCTGGATCCTCAGAATCCATTTGGAACAGCACTCCATTGAGCTCCTCACTCTCTATGTATCCCCGGAGCCGGACTTCCATCTCTACAAAGTCATGAGGTGCGTTAGTATAGGGAATTGATTCCAACGGCTTGTTCGGCATATCAATTACCTCGGCTTCCTCTCCTGGCGTAGCTTCCAGATTGAATACTATATCGTCCTCTACGAACTCCACACCGTGACTTTCGTTCTCCAAAAGCAGGAGGGCAGAATACGTTTCCGTGGCTTCAGTGAGGACAGGAACATCCAGGAACGTGTGATGGGAGTTTGGGAAATCGCTTCCATGTGTGAACCGGTCATCTTCTAAAAGTTTTCTGCGGTGCTCTCCAATCCTAAAGAGGATTACTGAAGGATTTCGTCTCTCCACTTGATCCTCGATTTCATCGAGTAACTCGTCGACAGTATCTACGGTGTGCTCTTCTAAGATCAGCCGCCTCAAAACATACTCTCGATAATTATCTAAGATACTCCGGAAGTTGCCTGTTGGAGATTTGTGTACTGCTTCCTCAGGCACGAATCTTCGCTTAAGCGGATGTCCTACTGAGACCTTGATACCGTCAAGATCCGGGGGGAACGGTTTCTGCTTCAGCAACCCAATTTCTTTCAGTGCTTGCCTCAACAGACACGAGCTATCGAATTGGTCGTTCACCTCTTTTTCCCAAGAGTCGACGTACTCTGATTCGATAGGATGATTTCGCATCCGCATTATATTCTGTTTCTCAGCGTGTGAAAGTGCTGTATCCAGGGTTTCAGACAGTTTCTCTATTCTCTCGTTTATATCGACCTGGTCATCTAGAAGGAAGTCCAGGGGATAGTCGTCTTCAAACCCTTCAATTGCATCCAGCAGGCTGTTGATCTCAATACGTTCCCTGCTTCCCGTAGGGAAAGGCAGTTCTTCAGGAGTAGAGCTCGAGAAGTTCTCTTGAGTGTCTTCGCCGAACAGATACAGCGAAAACGCCAGGTAGAAAGAGGGTATCCAACTGTTTGTCCCCATAGAGGTCATGACTGGACCGAGGGTCTGCTGCAGTTGTCTGTTTGTCTCCCAATCTTCCCAGTAAGGTACCTCACCGAGAATGGATTGAATCTCGAAGTAGGACTCTGTAAGAGAGCTAATGGAGGAAAAGTTCTGCTCGGCGTATTTCTGAAGCAGTTCCTCGATAAACTCTTCCTCAGAAATTACCCCCTTTACGTAGAGGTTGTATCCCCAGGAGTAGCCGGCGAATTTCTGTATCTGGATTCGCTTCCGGAAGGTGTTAGCGATCTCCTGCTTTTGATCAAGGAAGTCTTCGTTGTACTCGCTTTCCGGGGTTCCGAGCGGCAGGTACTGGGCTTGTTCAAATGCTCTTACGTCCTCCAGATTATGGTGAAGTCGTTTGATAGACTCCTTACATCCGTTTTCAATAGAGCATCGCCAGAGTTCACGGTAGTACTGGAGAAGGGTGTCAATGATTTCCTGGCTTTTAGCTAATCTCTCGACGCTGTCTACGTCTTCGAAGTTCTGTGTTACTCCGTGCTGGATATGGCTGTACCTCTCGAAAATATTTCCTACAGCGTCGTCAAACCCGGGTTTCGGGTAGGACTGTACATAGCACCTGGTGATGGAGTTAAGCAGTTGATCGAAGGCCTCTAGATCATTTGCTTGGCGGGAGTAATTGGCGATCGCTGATATCGAGTCGATAATGCTTGTTCTTAGATCTATGTCAGCACCGTTCTCAAGTACTGTATCGTACAGCTGGATGTACTGGCGTCTGCAGAAAGCGTAGTTCGACCGGAACTGACCATTTGAGTCGGTTTCTCTGTCGATCAGTTCCTGAATCAGCTCTGCGATGTGAGAAAGATTGTCCGAGAGCTCCTGGCCCTTTCCTTCTCGGATAGAGGTCTCTGCGTTGTCAAAGAAGTGCTCCAGATAGTCCTCGTAGTTAGGCATCAGT
Organism: Natrinema sp. H-ect4; assembly: GCF_041894845.1. Lineage (NCBI taxonomy): Archaea > Methanobacteriati > Methanobacteriota > Halobacteria > Halobacteriales > Natrialbaceae > Natrinema > Natrinema sp. H-ect4. The sequence continues at coordinate 129,167 of NZ_JBHDYC010000009.1, read as the reverse complement.
TTTCCCTACGTGGCCGCAGTCCACGACGCAGTTGTTCCGTGAGCTCTTCTACTGTCTCGTCATCGATATCTCCTTCTAAAGAGAGAACTGTGGTATCTTCAGCGAGAGACATGCCAACGGTTGGGTTCTTCCTTATACTCGTGGCAGGCTCCCGGTCAACGATCTCTGAAACATTTTCCATCCTTTTCAAGTTGATATCTGTGATGACTCCTGTTTTATCGAGGTCTCTCGAAGAGATTGTGGTCTGTTCTAATCCGAAGTTTGGCATACCTATCGATATCTGTTCAAAGTTGTGTATTGTCTCTGAGAGCACTTGGTTCGGAGTAGAACTTTCTCTTATGAGGTCCTTCTCTAAATCGGCTTTTGCGTATTCTTTAACCTCTTCATCGAGATCTGTGTAGAACAAGAGATCTAATGCATCCAAGAATCGCCCAGCTACAGACACGATAGACGATACGAATAGTACAGCGGTTACATAGACTGGTAGAAGCCCTACGTTCTGTACTGAAGATTGTGTGAAGGCGATCACTCCAAGAAGCAGGTTAGAGCCAAAGACAAAGGTAACTGTCCAGATTGAACCTATGTCCTCGACGAACAACCTTGTTAATTCGTCGCTGAGAGAGTTACTGTAGATCTCTTCCCAGACAAAAGTCAAGGCAACGAAGCTGAAACCGATGATGACTGCGTGTACCTGCCAGGCTCTTCCGAGGACACTGCTCTGGACGTTGAGCGTGAAGTCGTTTAGTAGAGTTGAATGAAGGAGATAGATTGAAACTCCTACAATCACTGCTGCAGCAACTAAGAAAAGCCCTTTCAGAACTTCCACTCTCCGGCGTTCCCGCGATTTGAACACTCTTAGAAGCGGTACAAAGCCTGAGTAGCTGTATTTCCGGTAAAGTGATCGTAGCTGCAGTGACCAAGGGGATAGGAAGAAACCTCGTTTCCACATCCATCCTAAGATCAAGAGGATTACTGCGATGACGGCAGACGTTAGGATCTGCCAGCTCACATCCAAAACTTGGTTTAGGAAGACGAACAGGGCAGATACGATTACAGCGATGGCTCCGAAGCGGATCACTGAGGTTCCCAGTGATCGCGTGTTCATAGCGGATATTTGTCTTCGGGAGGCCATTCTCTTTTGAGGAATTAATTAATCCACTGGTTAAAGCATGGTGTGTTCCGTCTTCTCGTCTCTCTGGTTAGCCTGTCCGGACAGGAGGGGGGCTATGTTTTCTCTACTTTCACTGTGGTTACCTGACCTATATGCCCTTGGCAGTGTTCAGGTATTGTTAGAGGGCGTTCCTGGCCCTCAGTCACACGCACCCCCCAATCCCGTCCCCCCACTCTTTGGAGGCTACGATATATGGCTGCTCAGGAACCACAGCGTCTCGGAGTCTGCCCGTTCTGCCGCGAAGAGATCTACCGCCGTCACACCCTGATCAGGTACGAAACTGGTGCAGGGGAAGAAGAGGCCTGGACAGAGTGTCCAAGCTGCAACGAGGTAGTCCACCCAGAATGAGCTCCAGTTTACTGAGGGAAGTGAAACAGTTTCTGAAGCCCTCAAACAGGAGTTTGTTTGAGTGCCGGCGGTGCGGCAAGACTCTCGATCAAGATGCTGAAAAGTGTTCCAGCTGTGGCAGTGGAGAGATCTCTGAATACGAGTTCTGATCTGTGACAGGTCTTTAGATTTGCCAGCGAATCCCGGTCATCATCGCAATTATCACCAGCATCAGCACGGTTTGAACCAGTCCCCACTTCATCGTAGCTCCGAATAATTCGTCGAGACGTTCTCCATCAGGTTCTGGCCTCGAAAGCTCCACACCCATCTTCGTCGTCAAGTAGTGGAGTGGACCGAACCCGATTAACAACATCGCGACACCGATTCCGAGAGCTCCCCACAGCCAGAGACTGGGAGAGTCCCAGTAACCCATCATCTCCGCCAGTGCGATACCCGAGCCGATCACACCGACACTCAAGGGTTCAGCGACGACCGCCATCTTCGGCACCAACTTTTGATTGATCATACCAGCTGCCTCATCCGGGACCTCGTCGAGGGCAGGACCGAGAACGAACTTGAAGAAGAAGTCAAGGCCGAACCAGAATGCACCCAGCCCGAGATGTACGTAGAACATAGCTCGGGGATCTCCAGAGAGATACGCAACGATAGGAACACCCAAGAAGAGCACGGCAGCCACACCCGCAAACCGTGAACCGGCAGAATTGATTACGATACCCAGTTCCTCTCGGTGACTTGAAGGCCTGTCAACCGTAGCCATACGTTGTGATTCCGTCCAAGGCCTGACGTATACCTTTTATGAAATTGCCTAAATTTGGTGGTTTCCTATTCGGCGAGGATGCATTTATCAATAGTTTCTGACAAGTAGTATTCTATGGTGAAGCCGGTATCACTGATGTAGAGTTTGAAGACGGTGCTTTTGACGTAGCTGACGACAATGATAAATCAGAATGCGAGTTGCCCGAGGAAATCGTTGAGAAATGGATTTACCGGGGTAAAGGGATCCAGCTCTATGATTCCATAGACAAACAGTTACTGTTCATCCATCAGAAGACGGTGGTGGTTACAGATTACAGTCCTCGGAGAGATACTTGGATTGTAGAGCAGGTGTTCAGAAGCAGTGGTTTTCGCAGGAAGAAAGGGCTTGACAGGTATTCTGATGTTGATCCGAGTGATTTCAAAAGGTCTCGCCAGGAGAACAAGTGAACGCCCCTCCCTCTTGTTTTAAAAATACTTTTCAGTAAACAGGTATCATGGGAGCACTGGATTGGTTTGACAACCAGATCACCTACCTAATACTGTTTGAGGTAGCGATTACTTTCATCTCGTTCGGCGTACTGCTGGCGGTGTTCTGGGTTCTCGGTGAAGTCCCGTATCTTCAGTTCGACATGCAGACGTTCCTCAATGATCACGGCGTAATCCTGTTTTTAGGGTTGTTCATCCATGAGCTTGGACGGACAGGATTCCACAGAGTAATGCAGGGGATGTAGCAGATGGGTAAATTGCTGAATCTGGCTTTGATACTGGCGGTTCTTCCCGGCTACGTGTTCGTGATGACGTCAGCTCCCCAGTTCGGTGACTCCTGTAACAGCCAGGATTCTCGTAACAAGGTCGGGGATGTCGAAGGTGTCTCTGAGTCGATAGAGATCTGTACCGAGGTCACGTCAGAGGTTGAGAAAAAGTTCTTCGACGCTGTCTGGCTGCCGGTCTACAAGTGGGGAATGAATGTTGCACAACTGCATTACGCCTTCTTCTTTACCTGGGCTGCGGCAGTTCTGTATGTCTTTCTCCGTTGACCTGCATGTTTTAAAAGCAGTAGATTCGGTTTCATTTACAGAAGCTCTTCAGGTGACCGAACCAATTAAAGTAGATAAATACTCCCTGGCTCTCAGTTTTGTTCTCGCAGTAGCAGTAGTTTCAGCACCTCAACTACCAGATCAGGGTACACAAGAACCCGTAGAAGCAGTTGACACGCTACAGTGGGACGGAAACGTAACCACGGAGATCTACAACACTGAAGGCGAACTCGTTCACTCCTCGTTCCAGGAGAACTTGGTGACGGATGAGGGACGTGACTATCTTGCAGATCGTTCTCTGGGCCAGGCCTCAGAACCAACTATCAGCCACATCGGTCTCAGTAACGCTTCCAGTTTCTCAGCCTCCGCATCAAGAGGTTATCTGAAAGGTGAGATCGAAGCTGATTCAACGAACCTGACTCGTGGAGACGCCGATTATGTTAGACAGAAAACCGGTACTGGATGCTTTGAAATCGAAGCAACATGGATCGCTGACGAGTACGTTGACGGGATCAAAGGCACTGGCTTGTTCGTAGCCGATGAAACCGGAGATACACAGGTCGATAGCAACGTAGTTGAAGTCGCAGAAGCCTCGCTCTCTCCGACCAAGGTCCTACAAGATTCTTATAAATATAAGCAGTCATGGAGCGTCTGCTTCAACTGAACTAAAGCTGTAAGATTGCTTGATTACTGTTGTAAGAGGATAGGCGTTGGCGGAGCTTGTTACGCCAGTCGTCCCGTAGGTGTATCTCCAATAGGTTGATGCCTTTCTCCTCATAGTGCTTTTTCTTTCTTTTCATCCTTTCTCGGTATTCTTCGGATGGGTTTTCGAGGCCCCAGACTTCGATCCAGATCTCCTTCTTTCCAAATGCCGGGGTTAGTAGGTGGTGAATATGTCCATCAGATTAAACATAAAAAAGTTGTCTAAACATATTCTAAACAATGGGTTGGAGCTGCAACGAAGAGTTAGTGAGAACGCTCAAGTTCAAACTTGAGCCAGAAGACACTGAATCACTTGACCTACTGCGAGAAGAGTTCCGCAGCTGCTACAACCAATACATCAAACTAACCAGAGACCTGGAGACAACCGATCGACGCACTCTGGAACAGCAGGAAGTAGAGACAGACTTGGTGGAGAACACCCGGCAGATAGCCTTAGAAACAGCCGCAAAGGCGGTAGAGAATTACTTCGAATTGAGAGATGTGCAAAAGAACGCTTCCTACCCGCGTCAGAAGGATACGCCGATGACAGCTACACTAAACCACAGAGATGGATACACAGTCGAAGACCCATCAACAGTTAAGATATCAACAATACCGTACAACCGAGTCAAGGCCTCAATCACAGGTAGAAGAGAAGACCAGATCTTCCTCAGAAAGGCCTTGAACGGCCAATTCCAGTTTGGGACAGCAGACGTGCTCAAAAAGAACGGTGACCACTATCTTCATATAACTATCCGGACTGAGGAAGTTCCAGAGATCCAGGTAGAGCAGGATAATACGTTCATCGGTGTAGACATCAATGAATCCAATGTGATGCTGACCGCAGCAAAAGAAGACGGTGAAATCCTCGACACACTATACCTTGACTACAACAAGCTCAAAGACAAACGCAACGAGTACTTCACCAAGAAGAAACGGCTCAAAAAGGCCGGGAAGTGGAGTATCTTGGAAAAATTGAGTGCCAAGGAAGAGGCTGCGACACAGGATTTCTGCCACAAACTGACTCGGTACGCCGTTCGGTGGATCAAACAGTTCGATAACCCGGTCGTAGTGATGGAAGACCTGACTGGGATGACAGAGGACATTGAGTACGGTGCGAAGATGAATAAGCGGCTCCACCGATTGCCGTTCCGTAAGTTACAGCAGTTTCTGAAGTACAAATCTGAGTGGAGTGGTGTACCTGTTGAGTATGTGGATGCTGAGTATACGTCGCAAAGATGCCCTCTTTGCGGAGACTCAGACAACACGACTCGGAGAAGCCACCGCTTCAAATGCCCTAACTGTAGTCATCAGGATCACGCAGATAGAAACGCCAGCATCAATATCGCCTTCCGAGCTGCTGCAACCTTCGAAACCAGTCACGACACAGATTCAGTTGTGCCGTCTCCCAAGAACTTCCCGTCTTTCAGGCGGGTGAGGCTGACGGCAGCGGGCCTCAGTGAACAGGCCGATCCCAGTCCTCGTACCACCACTTGAAGACCGATCACAGTCGATGGTGTGCAGGATGTGTATAATCTTAATCTGGGAGAAGCTCGTTTCCTCGATTCCGTTAGGAATGAAGGAAGCGGGTAGTTCACGTGTGGGATGCAAAGTTCGTGGACAACTGGGAGAAAGCCCAGATTGGGACGGTATGCCATTTTCCGATGAGATCTCTACTGTACTTACACGAGCTGATGGATCAGAACCATCAAGATGTGAAGAGCAAGGAGAACTCGTTCCGAAAACATCTCCATAGACTGATCTCCCGTGCCTCAAATCATGTCCACGAGCCGGAGGAACTCGAGGATCTGGATAAAGTAACTGACGTGAGCAAAGAGGATATAGACAGGCTATTCGATTATCATCTATCTGCTGAGGGGAAGGAGTTTGAAGAGCCGAATAAAAAGCGCTATCTCCGGAACTTGGAATCAGTCACCTTTGACTGATGCTGAAGGCTTTTTAATTATACTCTGACAATTATCTTGTATGAGGCTCCTTGGTGAGAGATTTTTTCCTGTAGCTGCGGCACTCGCCTTACTGTTTGTTTTCTGTGTTCCTTCAGCAGCATCTCAAAGCCTGGAAGTCGAGGGATTGGACGTAGAAGCGGGGAAAACCAGTGACCGGACTCCGGGATAGCTTTATTAATTACCATTCCCCGTTTTATATTGATAAGCATCTTAGATTTATTACTTCCTGACAGAGACATTTGGTGATGTATGTATAGGTGATAGGTGAAAATGACTACAAAGAACTCGAAAGCTCAGCAGAAACTTCCACTAAGCATGGAGCAAAGTGATAAGGTGAGGCAACAATGAGGCCTTCTATTTCGAAATTGGCGGTGGTAGGCCTTCTAGCTGTGTTTATGGCTTCGATGGGAGCAGCTGATACGTATAGTATTCCTGAAGGGCAAGAAGATGTTGGAGGAGTTTATACAGCAGATGTGCAAAGAGGGGTAGAAATCCTCGTTAACGGAAAAGATATTATGCTGAACAGTGTCGATGTTGTAAACTACTACGAAAATTCTGGGATTAAAATGAAGATTGTCAATCCTTCCACGGATACCATTGTAGCCGAAAATACTCCTGGCAGCGATGTTGTAAGTTTTTCAAATGTAAGATTGCAGGCAAACACAGATTATGTTATCTTCATGGCTAAAAACAGTGTGTATTATGGCGTTTCTGGCTATCCATATACCTATGAGAAGTTAAACATTACTAATGGAGTTTATAGTTGTTCAAGCACCGGATGTGGCAGTACTATAGATTCTAATGCTTATAACTGGTATCAAATCAGTGTTTCCTATGTAAATTCAGATCCGCAGTTCAATTCCACTTCCTCAAACCAATGCTTGATCGGTGAGAATTGTAGTTACAGTGCTGAGGCCTCGGATAGTGATGGTAACGTCACTGAGTTGAATTTGACTGTTTTTGATGACGGCACTCAGGTCTACCAAGATAGTCAGAGCTTCTCCAGTTACTCAGTGAATTATACATGGAGCGATGTTTACCAGCCTACAGAAGGAGATCTGGATGCCAGGTTCACGGTTACTGATGATGCAGGCGCTTCCACTACTGAGTGGGTGAACAGGACTATACCAGAGAAACCCCAGATTGCTTCGATAGAGTGCCAGATAAATAATGATGAGTGGCAGAATTGTAATCAGTCTACTGGATTTAGCAATAATATAACCAGTATCAGGAGCGAGATTGTTGATCCGGACAAGATAGTATATGCCAATTTCACCTTGATCGATGAATACGACTCTAATTATAGGTTCAAAAATAGGAACTTCACCAGTAAAACAGATGCCAACGAGAATGAGGCAACATACGTATACATCAATGAGGTTCAGGAAATAAATGATAGCGGAAATTGGACTGCCTCAGTAACTGCCAAAGATAATGTCTCATCTGAGACCTCTTCTATGAACAGGTCATGGTTTGTTCCATGGGGAGAACTGCAGATGAGCTTGGACAGGCCATATTCAGATATCCAGGTGAAGAAAGGTAAAACATTCAATTTGACCGGAACAGTAACTTGTCTAAGCGGTGAATGTGCCTCAGAAACAGATGGTAACGGCGGGGGGCCTGAAAAAGTAGAGGTTTGGGCTGACCCAAAACCTTCAGACGGTCAGAAAACCAAAGTAGTCAATCAACGGGGTAGACTGAGTGCAGGAGAGAAACTAGATTTCGGTGAAAAATCTGACGGCAAAAACAGTAAGAAGAATTTAATTAGAAGATTAGAAAGATTTCTGTATGACTTTTTCTAAATTCCGTGTATTCATATTTCTCCTATTATTTGTAAGCATTCTTAGTCCTGCAACGGGGTTCCTTGATTCCCAGTGGAGCATAATTGAGAGCTGCTCAGCTACTCCATTCTGTATTAACACAACTCAATACAATCAACCTCAGGCCTGGACAGGCCAGTTCATTTTAGATGATTCTTTTACGGCTTCTTGGATGGTTAATGCTACAGGTAGCCGGGGGGAATGGGATGTCAGACTACTATCTCAGTCTACAAACCCAAACGTGGACAACAGTGTTTCAGGAGATCAATCGGTGGAGATTCAGCAGAAGAATATCATACCGAATACTGAAACTGTTGGTCATCCTTTCTGGGTGCAAAATGGGAGCAGTAATCCTGCACGGTGTACTGGCAGTTTTATTGATTCTAGCTCTTGCAGGTTCTCAGCAGATATCAATGCTTCAGGTGCAAATGGTAATTATACTATATTTTTCATATCTAACTCTACTAATGATCATGTTTCCGAAGAGACTTCCACTAAGATAACAGTAAAGATTCAAGAAGACGTTGGTGAAGAATCTCCTAACTGGTTCAACTTCCAAACCAACGCTTCATCGATCTACCAAGGAGAAGAATTGAATATCTCTGTAGAGGCAAGGGACAACGAATCAGGTGTCTCTAACATCACCTTGGCGACGAACGAATCCGGGACATGGAAAAACTACACAGGTCGGTACGGTAGCCCGGCTCTGTTCGACGATGTCACTGGGGAGAAAGTGGAGGCCTCATTCATTTGGAGCAACGAGTCTTTCAACGGGACACTGGGTGTCAAGGCTTTTACTGGTGATGCAGCTGGTAACTGGAATAGTACAGAAACCCGGGAGATAGATGTCTATCTTTCATTGTCAGAGGAAGTTAATGACTCCGTCAATCTATCCGGGTCAACCAGTAGCTACGGAGAGTTCTTCGGAAGCAGTAGTGCAGCGGTTTCCCTATCTGAAGCTGTTTCCTCACTGGCCTCCACCACAGAAATTTTTGAGGATACTTTGGGAGTCTCCGCCGACGTCGAGGACAACGTCACCGCATTCGATCAAGTAACCACACCGGTCACGGTATCACTCGAGATCTCTTCCCTTGGGTACACCGAAGACAACCAAACCGATACAGTCCCTGTCACCGGTTCCCTAGACTCCCAGGCCACGGTATCAGACAAGGCTTTAGACATCATCAACGTCAGTACAGAGGTGAAGGTCCTCGGTATCTCAACTAGTGAAACCCTCAACTCTACAATCAGCCTGAACACAGATACCATCGGCCAGGGAATCGTCAACGAAAAACTCTCCTCCACGATATCAGTCACAGTCAACGATATCACCGAAGCAGTATCAGAACACACCCCGATAACCACCGAAGTCAACGTCAACGACCAAAAACAGGGCCAAGTCAACGCCTCCGACAGCAGCACCGCCAGTATACAAGTCAACGAAGAAGTCTCCACATACGCAGAGAAATTCGGAGAACTACTCATCCCGGTAAACGTAGCAACCAAGACCGACTCACAGGGAACCGCCTCAACCCAGTTATCCACTGACATCGGATTGTCCACCACCCTCGAGACAGGTGTACTGGTAACAGACTACCTCTCCTCAGTGGTCGACATCGAGGAGATCTGCTGGGCCGGAGCACCGTGCTACCAGGACATCACAGGAAACCAGACCCAGCAACAGCCCGGCGGAGGGACCGGAGTTATCGGAGGCGACGACCCCATAACCATCATCAAGCCTGTACCGATCGAACGCAGCCTCCCTGAATGGCTGCAGATTTACTACCAGCAGAACAGGAACATGATCCACGGATTCGCCTTGTTCTTCTTCGCAGTCTCAGGGATCTGGATTGCGAGGAAGATCCTACGATTCATTTTATAAACACGGTTTTCGCATTATTTCGTAGAAGAGGACTGGTAGCTGATCGAATACGTCGAAAAGAACGGAAACAGGTGCAGAATCACCGAGCACGTCAAGCTCCGGTGGACAATGCGAGTCAACTCTTCTGAAAAACTGAAGCAGAAACACGTCGAGAACACTGTCCGGGTCAACCTTCCACTAAGCTACAACCGAGGGCTCTGGAACCAGGAAAGAGAAGCTATCTTCCTCGTCTCAAACGACGGTACTGTAGCCACCGTTATCCCGGAAAAAGATATCCCAGAAGACCACACCGGGCTCGACGAGGACATGGATCAGTGCAGGAACTGCGAGGCCCTAGTCATGGAAGAATGCCAGTTAGACAGTTGCCGCTGGTGCGGAGAATCAGACTACGAAGAACCAGTTACATCTCTCTCCGAGTAGAGGAACGATTTCAGGTCACAGCTACTCAACTGGAACCATCCAGCTACAGCTCCTATCAAGAAACCGGAGGCGTGGCCTCCATTGATCCATCTGGGTTCGAAATACGGCCCGGTGAACGGATCGATAAGCACTGAAAGCAGGGCGGCGACACCGATGAAAACAGCAAACTTCTCAATCAGATCCAAATCATTATGCCTTCGAGGGAGATGGGTCAGTGAGTACCCCGCGAGAGCGTAGATTATCCCACTGGTTCCATAGAAGGCCAGTTGCTGGTCCGAGAAAACTGAGAGGAACGCAGCTCCGAACACTATAGTCGTGTACCCGGTTAGTACGAGGAAAGCCAAGTACCTTCTCCGGGACCAGTGCCTCTCGATCGGGATCCCGACCACGATCAGTCCGACGATACTGGCGGAGAAATGCAGGAAGCCACGGTGCAGTACCGGGGACAAAGGCCACGCAATCCACGGGTACACCCCGAAGACTCCAGTAGCAAAAATCCGGATACTCGACAGAGATCTCACGGCAGTCACGAAGATCTCAAGAAGGAACACCGCCGCCACAACCGTCATCAACAGGTACGTGACCGTAGAATCTGCTTCCTGGTACTGTTGGAAGGCCTTCTTCAGGCCGGAGACAGCAGTATTCTCCTCCATCACTGGAAGCCTGCGATCCCCACTGAAAAGTAAGTTACCTGTATGGAACAGGCAAAGTCTTAGAAAAACAGGGTGCGTGGAATCTACCATGGACTGCCCGGAATGCGGTGAGCCAGTCGACGAATCAGTAGACCTCGATGTACCTGAAACAGTGCTTGAACACGGATCCCGGAAGGTCGACAAGTCAAAGTCCAAAGTCACCCAGCTGGACCAATACGCAGAAGAGGTCAAGGAGCACGTCGAGGCAAAGAACGGGACCGAAGAACTCCTACCTATCATCGAAGCCGTCGAAGACGCCAATGAGTACTGTGTAGGCACAGGCCTCAGCATGGGAGAGAGCCCGGACAAAATCATCTTCTACACCCACTGAACCCCTGGCCCACGGCTTCCTGGCGGTAGGTTGATGAAACACTGGCTTGAAAACCTGATCAAAGAGATCCCGTAATGCCTGACGACGAGGAAAACTCCGATACCGGCGAGGAAGAAATCACATCCCCGTTCAGTGAACTTGACCAAGCCGTCTTAGCTGATCTTGATTTTTCCTCCGTGCTGGAAGAGGCAGTTAGACCGCTACAGGACTTCCCGTTCGACGCTGTCCTCCAGCAACAGATGGCTCCGATCTTAGCTGCTCAGAAATCCTTGGCCCAGCAACCGCTGCTGGATCTGCAGAGAGAATTTGAGACCAGTCTACAGCCCTTGCTCGAATCTCAAACGTTGCAGTTGCAGCAATCACTTGCCCCTGCTCTCGCCGCCAGCACAGCCCCTGCTCTCCAAGAAATGAAGATCCAGTCCGTGATGCCGGCGTTACAGGCCTTAGAAGAGATCCGTATACCAACCATCCAGATGGCTGCCGCTCTGGATGAGATGCAAACGGTCGACTATGCTGTCAGCGAGTTTGCCGCTGCCTCGACCTCAGTCCCCCATCCTATTGACGAAGCCCCTGAAACCTCACAACCCGCTTCCAAGGAGGTATACCCAGTAGAAGATGGAGCAGACACTACTGTAGAGTGGACGACCTACAACTGGCTGCAGATCTACTACAGCCTTTCTGCGGCCCTCCTTGACCAGGCCATAGAATCATCCGGTGTACGCGATCTATCGGAAAACCAGCGGGTAGGAATCTGTTTGACCGTCGCACTGATGATCTACGTCTCATCTGCCAAGCACGGATATATTGAGAGCGTTACCCCTGCAGGATTCCTATACGCCATCCTCCAAGATTTCGCAGAGGAGTGACGGTCGTCGAGGGCTCCACGCTTGAGAGGCCACTGGCGAAAAAACAGTATCACAGGAACACCCCTCCATCGAAGTGAAATCTACTACACTGGCCCGGGAAGAACAAACCGGAGATCCACACCGTTCTCACCGGCCAGCTCCCTCAAGTTCTCCTCAGCAACTCTATCTGAGTCACGTCGAAGCAGATCGTAATTAGAGAAGACGATACAGCGGCGATCGACTCTCTCAGGTAGTTCTCCTAATCGAGAGATATCGTCGGCGATATCACGGTACTTGCTCTTGTCGTCGTCCGGCCTGTACCGAAGGTAGTTGATGTTCTTCACGTATTTGAACTCAACTGCAGCAGCTAGATCCGCTGGGTCAAATTCCTGCGTCCCGTTGTCTACAGTGATCGTAAGTCCGTCAGAGAAAACTCCCAAATCCAGTCGTTCAGATCCACCGAAGGGGAACGCAGGGCCTCCAATCTCACACTGGGCACGGTCGATCTCCTCTGTCTTCCTGTAATGTGAGGTATAGTCCTCGTGGTCAGTGATTGAACCCTGCGCCTTGGAAGACTCCTTGACCAGAACCTCTTCCACGGATACCTGTGACAGGACAGTGCACAGCCGCAGTCTGACTTCTTCTGCGAGGCTTCTTTCGTCGCTGATGTTCGCCGGGTGGTCCAGGAAGGAAGCTGCTGTCATATCGATTGCGTCGTCGAGAACCTCTTCAACCTGGGCCATCTTCTGGAGTTACTCGTCGTCGGCAGATCCGTAAGTTCCCACCGATTCTGAGAGATCCGCGACGACCAGTTCGTTGTCATCGTCCCACTCAGCTGCATACCGAGTCGTAACTTCAGGAACGAGATCATATCGGTTCATGAAGGCAGATGGTGTGACGGAGCCGCCCCCTTCGCTCTCGGTGATCGTGTAGCTGTGGTCCTCTCCTGCCTCGACTGGCTCCAACCCGATCCTGTCGTTGTCTTCATCGTAGTGCAGGACCACGGCATCAGCATCTTCGAACCATTCGTTCATCGCGGCTTTGCTGATACCGATACTGCCGCTTTTCCTAAGCGAGATCCTGGGCTCACTGCTTGCCTCCATCGAACCCGTATCCTCGAAGCGTTCAAATCCCATGTTCAGATAGAAACTAGAACTGGGGCTTACAAAGAATCTACCGGGAATCTACAGACACATCTGAAAAACTATCCACAGGTAAAACATCAGGGAAAAATCGGTCCACGTTCACCTCCAGACAGGGGTAGGGTATGGAAGGAAGAAACCGGGTTAATCCTGAGCCACGACCTGCTTAACCTTCTCTTTGACCGAATCCATCTGATCCCCTGCCCCAGTTGAGACAGTACCGGACCCCTGGAAAGAAAAACTGGAATTGATCTTTTTCGCCTCCGACTTACTACCATCCCGATCATAGAACTTCACTGCAGAATTAACAAATTCTTCTAAGCTATCGAAATGCCGATTCACCTTCTTCGAGTGCTTGAACATCGACTTCAGTACGTCGGGATCGGTAGGTGGGTAGGCGCAGTTCTGCAGCTGGATCTCGTTCACAACCTTGTCGATATACCCTGGTTCGATCCGTTCCTGAAAATCATCGTAATCGCTGAGATCCAAGTCCTGGGCCTTAGTCCAGATAATATGCTTGAGAAGATCCCGGTCGTTCCGAGCCTCCATCCTGTTCTCGAGGATTCCACGAACCAATTTGTGCGTGTTCTTGTAGCTGTGTTCGATACCCATGATCCGGATATCGTACTTTCCGCAGTCCTCGGCGTTGACGTACTTGAGACCTCTCTTGGAGGGACTTGCAGGATTCGGCTTCGAGACCGGTGTCAACGGGTCAAACCTGATGTAGTCCTCCTCAATCTCGATGATCGTCGATTCAGCTATGACTCGCTGGCCTGTGGAGAACAAGATCTTCTTCCCCGCCTTCGTCTTCTCAGGCTTCCCATCGAGGTCTCTGTAGTAGCAGAAACGGCCGTCGAAATTCGGGGACAGTTTGCTTTTGATATCTTCCCGGTTTTCCTGCACGAATACGTCCTTCACTTCGATACTACCTCACGGAAGGCCTCTTCAAGCTCGGCCAGGGAAACTCTCCTCGAGTGATTCCTGTTTACACGAGGACCGAATACAGAACTAGATCCGGTTTCTTCCATAGCTTCAGAATGCACCTTTGCCGGCGTCTGTACAGATTTTCGAATTGGCTATCTTGTCTAAATCCTTAACGTAGAAAGAGATTCTTTGTCCACCTTAGAATTGGTTTACCGTGGGCTGCTTTTCTTCTTTTTCCCTATCCTTGTTCTGTTCGTCGACGTCGTCCGAGCTCTCCTCCTGCTGGGTGTCTTCCTGATCCTCTAGGTACTCCTCTTCATCGATGCCAGGAGGGAAGAGATACTCCTGTCCGTCCTCACTGACCCAGACACCGTCCTCGTTCTTCGTGTATTCGACGCCGTCCATGGTCATCGATTCCATTGATTCATCCTCTTCTGAATCGTCTCCGGAGTCTTCGGAATCGGTACCGGAGTCCTCGTCTTCACTGCCGAAGATCACATCGCCAGTATCCAAGTCCTCATCATCCTCGTTTTCGTCGTCGACCTCGTTCTCTTCCTGCTGTTCCTCGGCCTCCTCTGAGTCTTCATCTCCCTCAGAGCCCTCGATATCCTGTCGATCTAAATGCTTCTCTGCAATCTTCACAGGAGTCGCCATCTTAGACTCGTAGTCCTCAAGCAATTCCTCGATATAGTCCTGACTACGGCTCACATCTTTTTTCTCCAGGAGATCCGGATAATCGTCCTCAGGATCCTCCAAGAGTTCCGTGATGCGTGGTTTGACCAAGTTCGGGCCTTCAAACTGCGCCAATTCGTTGCCTTGCTCGACGGCGAGAAAGGCGTGGACCTCTTTCGAAGTAGGCCAATAACCTTTCTCATCATAGAAATTCCGCACCGCCATGAACGCCAGTTCCTGTCTCTCGGAAATCTTACCTTCCTCCTTCAACTCGTAGTAAGCATTGATACTATTCATCTGAACACTCACTGCGACTTCTCACCTCCGTTGGCGATGTAGTCGACTACCTTCGACAGGCCACCAGGATCCACATCACCCTGACCAGGAAGCGTGTAATTGTCGACGAAGTTAGAGCCCTCCGCTGCTGTACTCAGGGCTGAAACCCTGCTGAGGATATCGTGTTCTTCCTCAGTCTTCCGACCGCGGATAACCTGCTGCAGTTCCTCACACGGATCCGAAATCTCGTAATGACAATCCCTCCTGGAAACGATGTAGTCCGCCCGGTGGTGAAGAAGTTCTAACTCGTTCTCCGGAGTTTTTCCCTCGTTCCATGCCCCGTTGTGGCTGTCGATCAATCCAAGTATTTCGTCCGGTAACTCGGTCTTCCTACCTGAGAATCGGGAGGCAACCCTGTCGTGATCGCCTTGTGTATGATGTTCATCTCGCGGTGGGAGGCCCTGTTTGAACAGGTCGTGAAGTAGGATCGCGGCACGGCCATAGTCAACCTCATCTTCGTCGATGTGTTCCATCTCTACCTCTGTCCGAGCCAAGTCCTCGAAAGCAGAGAACGCTCTACGACTATGTAGCCAAAGTCCGTGTCTGCCTCGGGTATCCGGTGGATGATGATTTCCGGAGGAAGAAGCAGGGCACCACCAGAAATAATCTGGGCAGTGATGCAGGAAGATATCGATAACCTGTTCTCTCAGTTTTTCGTCTTCGATTTTGCGGATTTCTGGGAGCCGTCGAAGCAGCTCCTCACGGTCTAGATCTGGTAGTTCGTCAGTCAATTACGGTTTCACCTTCAGGGGTATCGTCGTATAATCCGAGGACAGAAATGAGATAGAACAGGCCGATCAACCACGCGAGCAGGACGCCAGGAAGCAGTGAGTAAGCCAGTTGTCCGAGGCCCAGGCTCTGAATCAACGAGTTTAGCGCTAAGCCTTGAAGACCTACTACTGTTAGTACTGCCAGTCCTGCTCGTGTTGTCGGCGGCATAGATTCTACTTTCTGCACCTCATATTGGAATGCGCCCGCCGGGATTCGAACCCAGGTCACTCCGAGGGCATGATAAGCTCGCAGCAACACCACGTTAGTATTGCCTGACCGATCCGCCTTCACAGCAACTTAGGAGTCCATAGTAGCTAACTGGGTTTTTCGTCCAAGCTGTCTGTTACTCCTGACATCAGGTCTTCTACACTACGGGCGCTGAAATATGTAACAGCCGGACTGTAGGTCAGGTGACGGCTTATGTCAGGCCTTGGACCATCGTTTCCTGAGGGTCTAAGACCAGTACCCGGCTGCGGAATGGAGGTCAGGCAGGACGTGATCCTGCTTACAGCCACAGATTTTCGCTACTTTAGGGCTCTGCCTCCGGCCCGATCTCTCAAAACCCCGTCTCTGGGATCTAAGCAGAGAGCTAGGTGAATGGAATACGGCCAGCTGCGGCACCTTTCAGGTTACCTATGAAACTGCAACTGTACACCTCCAAAGGCCTTGAGAGAAGGACTGTAGAAAGACTGCCTGTGCTTTCACCCTTCAAATGAAGATCTGTCCTGTGTGAATCCAGTGAGGAAGAGGGGTTTTGATCCTCTGGTCATCCACTACAAGACAAGACCTTCAACGCAGGGGAGAGACAGGCAAAAAATCAATATTTGCCTTTCCAAGACTTTGCCCCCAGTCATAGGCCCGTGGAAAGGCCTCTGGAGGACTTCGAGTCCTGTTACTAGTAAATTGCAAATAATTGTTTATATATGTTTTCACAACTGCGAGAAAGTACGGAAGTCAGAAAACAACCGTACCTAAGTAAACTACTCTTATCCAAATATCTCTAACTCAACTATCCTAATGACCTCTTCCTCAGAGTTACGCGCATCAACAAAGGTAACATCATCACGGTCCTCAAAGAAATCCCTATAAACAGATCTAACATCAGATAGAAAATCGATCTTCTCAAACTTATCCTGCGACCCACCCTTTCTTTCAAGAGCGGTTTCAGGAGGCAGATCCAAAATAATGGTTTCCGAAGGTTGAAGAGACCAATCCAAATGCATCTCTTCAATCTCTCTTGCCGAAAACTGGGTTTGAACCGCCTGATAGGCAACTCGTGAATGATAATACCGGTCCATCACAACACCAGACTTCTCTAATTGAGGCTTCAATCTGGCTTGCTGGTTCGCATGTGCCGCCATATGGAGGAAAAGATCACAACTCGGTTCAACATCTTCCTCTAACGCCTTTCGAGCTGCCTCGCCAACCCAGCTATCCTCTGGCTGAGTCATATAGCACTGATCGTACCTTTCAGAGAGATAATTGCTAACCATCGTTTTTCCCGCTCCATCTATTCCTTCAATAACGATGAACCGGCTATCAAAATCCATACGACCAACAATATCTGACTGACACATAAATATTGTCAGTAGCAAATAACGGCAACACAGGCGGATAGAACGGTCACTTAACGAGTTTTCTTGATAGAGAAGCTAGGGGCAGACTCGTAAATAGATCTCAACTCTTGAGCAGACCGAGCCTCTGAGTCTCGGAAGCGACGTCGAGCACGACCGTCCGAGTTCAGAATCTTGTGGTATTTGTAGAACTCACAAAGGCAGTTTTGGATATCTGCCAATGAGAGTCTAACATCTTCTCCATCCTCAGCCATCAGATATGGGAAGTCAAGATTCAATCGATCAAACTCCTGGTCCTGATTCTGTTGAAGCCAGCGCATAACCTCCAATCGGTCAAACTCATTGAAATCTCCGATAAGGCGCTTCAATCCTTTCTGAGCTCCTGGTCCAGGAGACGACCAATTATTGACCGAAAACGGGAGAACAGACTCGCCGCCATAGTAGTCAACAGGATACAGTAGATCGACTAGTACTTGATATGAGAGAAAGTTACCGAACCCCGGCTGCGAGCGAATCAGATTATAGGCATCTTCTGCCGAATTGGCGGAGATCAGGTCATTGAAATATTCTATACCTGAACTGATTCTGCCAAATAGAGTTGAGACATTCTCGACTTTATCAGAGGATCCCATCTGGCTATAACCAGCTACCATATAGGCACCGGTGAACACGGTTTCTCCCTTCTCATCTCTCCGATATTTCAACTCTTCTTCGAAGGTCTCCGCATTAAAGGAATCCAATGACTGGAAGCCAAGATCCTCATGTGTTTCGAGCCGGCCAATCAACCGGTACATCATCACATTGAAAATTTTATCTTCTCGAGGAGCATCTGCTTCCAGGATATTCTGAATCACATATTGTGTCCCCGGATCCAGCTGACGGTAGACATTAGTGAACCGGTTTTGCTTCAAGATTTCGTTATCTGTCCACGGCGACGGCTTTTCTTCAATCACCCTACGATGCCATACCTGCTGGCGTTCAGTGATAAATTGCCAAAACAGATCAAGCAATTTGTCGTCAAATTCGTCTTCAATTTTGTCAACCACTGACACCGACTCAGACATAGATTCTATGTTTAAAAAGGACATTGCATGCTATTTGAACCTTCCGGCAGAGATCCGGATTAGTCAATGCGGTTGCTACCTTCACATGTCCAAAGGTTAATTGGTACCGGACATCATTACCCGGAGTACGACATGAGTGCTAACATGAAATTGCTTGATCTTCAAAAACGCCAGCAAGAGCACGACAAAGGATTCCACCAAGACATTTTCAATATATCATATCCAGATAGAATGAATCACTACGTCCTGCACTTTTCGAAGTACGTAGGCCGACTTTCCAAGGAATACTCCGACGAAAAGAGACGGACAGAACAACTTGAAAAGACACTCGCTGACAGTATAATCGTTGCATTGGCAGCGGCGAATACACTCAACCTAGATCTTAGAAAGGAGCTCCAAAATAACTTTGAGATTGACTCGGAAGGAGCTGCAGCAATTGCTGAAGATCTGAATCAGACGAACGATATGGACGACTCCGAAGAAGTACAGTATTGGCTATTCAATCAGATGGCAGCGTCTGCTGGCCGAATGGCAAATGCAATGGAGTCGCTGGACCACATGGAGCCAATGAATGTTAGGCAGATACTCGAAGAAGAGACAGTGCAGATCCTTTCCGATTTGCTGATTGCGACAGATAAGTTAGGCACCGAGCTCGAAACCCTGTTAGATGAGAGGTGGACTGAGATTGAAGAAGAGTCAATCCTGTGATTTGGGACCTGTAATGCTTACGGAGAGTGTTTTCTCTGTCCACGCGTTTTTCTACATGTGAATCTTCTTTCCCACCCAACCAGATCTGCCTTGGAGAACTTGCTTCCAGAAGCCTACGTAGCAGGAGGGTCATTTGATGAGTCGCTTCCACATCCAGATGAAATCCCATCTCAAGAAAGGCTATCTCTGCTTCAGAGCACTCGAAGTGAAGCGGTTACAGCTACAGTTGACGATCTTCTTTGCTCAACTGGGGTTGAAGAGAGAGCGCCTTTGAAGAAAACCTCTGAAGGCGATCGAATCTGGCCAAACGGGTATACAGGAAGTGTTGCTCATAAGGGTGCTGTAGTACTGGGTGTTCTTATCCGAGAAGATGACTGCCGATCGATCGGTATCGATGTCGAGCTTAACCAAAAAGGAGGAAAAGGCCTATTACATACTGCAAGGGAAGGAGAAACTCCACCAAATACTGGTAGAGAGCTTTCTCTCTTGGCAGCCTTTTCGACTAAAGAAGCGGTATATAAGGCATATTACCCAGTCAAACGTGAGGTGATTGATTTTGACGATGTACATCTTGTTTGGGATAGGTCTTCAAATGATATCGATGAGGGAGTAGCTGAATGTCCTGGATCTGTGGAAGTAGATGTCCAATGTGCCTACCAAGGGAGTTGGATCGTATCAGCAGCTCAGTTTACGACTGAGAGATAGCCTTCTTTAATATCGGTTGATACTCTGGCTAATTTGACTTCTAAGGAGTGGTGGAGAGTGTATTTTAGCAGGTGAAATTCGGTATACTGTCGAAGGTTATAAGTCGCCATGGGGTAGTTTTCCTAACACGAATGAGTTCCTCTCCTGATTCTCAGAGTTTGTCAAAAAGGAGAGAGGAGTTGGAACGCGAGCTTCGGGACTGGTGGAACCAGCGGAACGAAGAATGGGGATCGGGAAAGGATGATGGCTTAGTGGAAGACGGCGGTGTGTGGTCTCACATGCCAGAAATTGACTCAAAAGAGGTTACAAGAGCCGCACCTGTTTGCGAAAAGCACCTTGATATCGACTTCGACCCCTCAATGATAAGGGAAGGCGGATATGGTTCTATTGACGACTTAATTGACCATCTCGTCCCGAAAATGATCGAAGAAGCACAGGAAACATTAGAACAATGACTCAAGATGGCGATTGGGAAGAGTTAGGAAGACAGCTAAGGAAGGCCCGAAAATATCGAGGGTATTCTCAAGAAGAGATCGCGGACTATCTAAATGCCTCTCGGTCATATATCGCGTTAGTTGAAAATGGACAGAAGAAAATTGACTCAGATCAACTCCAGAGCTTAGCTGATTTATATAATACAACAACTGATGAGCTGACAGGCGATCTTGAAGCTAAGACTGGGGAGAATAGACAGATAGACCTACTTGCCCGTGCTTCTCAGGACTTGGCAGATGAGGACAAAGAGGAGGTACTACGATTCGCCAAGTTCCTAAAAGGATGGCCCTCGGAAGGAAGAGAATGAGTAGAGAGGAAGTCTTAGATGCTGTAAAAGAAGCTACTTCCATTACTCGAGAACACATAGATGAATCACAGATCTGTTTTGATCTGATAACAGTCAGTGAAGAGCTTGATATCCCAGTCTTGTTTCGACCACTGGATAACATGTGGGGTGGAGCTATCTCTATTGGAGAAAAGAAGGGGATTTTAATAAAGTCAAATCTTCCTCGCCATCTCCAGCGATTCACACTCGCTCATGAAATCGGTCACATTGTCTTAGGCCACGAGAACAAATTCGATGAAGAGGTTGGCTTAAGCCAGCGAGCCACTGGACGTAGTGATCGACCTGTAGAAGAAATCGCAGCAGACACATTTGCATCAGAACTACTAGCTCCATTCACCCTCATCAAGAGAAATGCTGAACGCCAAGATTGGTCAAGAGACAAGCTGAAAGAGCCAGAATGGATTTACCAGTTATCATTAAGGCTGGGGATTAGTTTTGAAGCAACGTGCTGGGCACTAGTTGATCATGATCTGCTCAAGCGCAGCAAGGCGCAACAATATCGTGATGATAAAAAAATAGTCAAGGATATAAAGAACTCATTCATCCCGAATAGAGACTTCAGCAATTCCTATGCAGATGTTTGGTCGCTCTCGCAGGAAGATGCAGGGTTTACAATGGAAGCAAGCGAGGACGATCGCTTCCTCCTCGAGCTTGAAGAGCGTTCTTCCTCAGGCTACCGCTGGGAGACCATAGATGATAACAATGAAATCGAAATATTCCTCAACGAGAGCGATATGGAGGAGGGATATGGCTCGTTCTCCTCCCGAATCATAGGTTTCCAGTTCAATTCTCCAAGCGTACATACACTTGCGCTCCAGCATAAAAGGCCCTGGAATAATGACGTGATTCAGAAGGTGGAGTTCTCAATTGATAACCGAGGGAGAGAAGAAAAAGGCCTACCTCGCAGGATTAAACAGACGACTCTCATGGGGGCAACTACGTGAGTCTCGATATACAGATTGACCGGCGAAATGATCTCTTTGAGGTCCGGGATCAAGGTCCGTTACCCACTTGTCTATCCTACGCGACATCCACGGTTCACAGAGTTATTAAGGATCTTGATAACCCGTTATCTGCGGAAACACTCCACTATCACGCTACAGGAGCAGACTTGACCACAGGTAGCGAGATAGAAGAGGTCCAACAGGCTCTAAGTGAAAAAGGCCAACCAGAGAACCAATACTGTGAGTCAGTTCCATTCGAGGATCGCCAAGCTTTGAGCAGTTGGTCTCCGCCAGCAGATGTCCCTTTCTATCGATCTGATTCTAGCCAAGGCAGCTCTTCTCCCTCAATGGTAAAAGAGGCGATTCTTGAGTCAAAGCTACCGATCTTGGGAGTCAGTTTAACTGAGGGTTTTTACACCCCTAAACCTCCATGGGTATTCTCAGCTGGACAACCTCAAGGACTTCATGCAGTAATAGGTGTAGGACTGGCCGATTATGAAGGCGAGACGGTTGTTTTAATACGGAATAGTTGGGGTGAGGATTGGGCAAATTCTGGACATGCCTGGTTAGATAATTCTTTCCTTGAGAATAATTTGGAGGACGTATTAGTGTTGAGAAGGGGTGAAAGCGGATGACGGAGGTACATGAAGAAGAGACACGTCTTGAAGCATGGATTCAAGCGACGAACTCTGTCATGAGCGATGATTATAAGCAGGACGTGATTTTGCATATTGACTCGCCAGATGAACAACACGAGGACACCTCCGAAGTATTCGAGGAACTCAATGGGTTATATGATGAAGCGGATATGGAGCCGATCCATACGGTTGCAGAGTGGATTTTCCCGGGTTGGCTCTATACTCGGGAGGGTATGGAGGGAGTATATGAGACATATCCAGAACAACTGGATGACATGCAACATAATAGGTGGGGAACCTATTTTGAGCGGATGATTAAACGCAAAGACCCAGAAACAGGAGAAACGTTCAATCCGCTTAAAGATTTGATAGAGAAAATGCACAGGGCAAATCATGACGGCCAAACCTTCCACTCATGTTATGATATTGACCTTAGCGCCGGGTCTTTTGGCATGTCCTTGTATGACCCTTCCACTGATCGAAATAAGATCCGTGGTTTGCCCTGTCTTTCGCATCTTTCTTTCAAACTGTATGAGGGCGATGTGCACCTAACAGCATTATACCGCTCCCATGATTACAGATTCAAGGTGATAGGGAATCTGCTTGGATTGGCCCGTTTGCAGTCCTGTGTAGCCAATGAAGTCGATGCAGGAGTCGGACAACTGGTAGTTCATTCAAGCAGGGCGATGATTGATGATGATAAGCCAAAGAAAGGAAAGTTCACTGATCTTGTAGACAGATGGTATCGTGATATGAATAACCATTCCTTGAGTGCCTTTGACTGATTCTGGCACAAGGCTGAAGATCTGTATTTAGTTATTATCTTCCGCCGCGTTTATCACTTCCATGAGGTCGATATCGTGCTTTTCGCAGTACTGCTCCAGTGACGTAGGCTGCTTTTTCAGGTTGACCTCTTTGTAGTCATTCGTGGTCTTGCTGTCCTCGTGTCCGGACCTGTCCTGCACCTCAGAAAGAGGTCTTCCCTCCGCTTTGAGAAGGTCGGTTATCCTCGTGTGACGGAAGCTGTGCAGAGTACGTGGTTCCATACCGATCTCCCCAGCCAAACCGTACACTTTCCCGTTGACTTCCTTCCCCAGCTGGTAGTTCTCATCGCTATTATTCCGGTCAGGAAAGTACACAGACTCCCACTCTTCATCAGTCTCCGGGTCAACCCAGTCCCCGATCGGGACATCCTCGAGAATCTTCGGAACTAAACCAGTGTACAGCACCTTCTTGTGAGCCTTCTTTGACTTGGTACGGTTTTTCTCAATCTGGTATGCCCCGTGGTCATCATTGTAATCAGGGAGACGATGCTCTGGTTTCAACCGTTTCACCTCTCCCCACCGTGCCCCAAGTAGGTACAATGTCGCCCAGAACTTTGCTCGGATAGGAGGAGCCTTCCGCAACAGCTCGACTAGGTCCTCCTTGTAGATGTAATGGTACTTGACATCAGGACCCTCGTCCTGGTCATTGCTGCCCTCGGATTCTATGAGCTCCAGTATCTCGTTTTTCTTCTTCTTGAATAGGGAAATGGCTCGAGTCCTGGTGGTGAGATCTTTATCGAAGTACTGCTCCAACTCATCTATATCTGCTTCTTCCTCGATGAAGTCTCTGCGACGTTGGAACTGGAACTTGATGTACTGTCTGAGGTGTGTTCTCTCGCTTCCTGACTCGGTGTAGGTGGAGATCAGGCCGTCTATGTCGTAGTCGGGCTCGGTCAGTATGTCGAAATGGGGGTGCTTCCGTATATTGTTCCAGTAGGTTTTGAAGGTGCTTATCGAGTTGTCTTTTTCATCTTCGCTTACGATCCAGTTTCTGAAGTCCTCTTCCTCCCCCTCTACTTCTGATATCAGGGGTCTGACCTCATCTGGTTTGAGGGCGTTTTTTCTTGCTTTCTCTTTTTCCTCTGTGTAGTCTACTATGTTTGATTCCATAGTGGTGTTTGGTCTGTGGGTGCTTTTATCCCTTTTCCAGATAATACTATGTTATCTGTAAAACACTCTATTTCTAAATCCGTTTTTCTGTTTTTCTCTGTAGCTGGATTTTGAGCACTGAGAATTTGGAATTATTTTTCCACTCTAACCTTATTATAAGTTTATAGATAAGCCTATTCTAACCTTATATTTAAAAGAGTGTTTTCCCCATTAGACCATATGTCAGACACACAAGAATACGGGATGTTCAAGACACACCTTGATTCACACACAGCCCTGGCATCAGCAGCAGAAGAAGTGCTGAAAGAGGAAGGATCTGAACTCGATACCCCTACCCTCGCCAGCAAGATCGCACCAGAAAAAGTAGACGACATGAGTGAAAGCTACTGCAGATCTCTACTGCTTGAAGGCCGCGAATGGATAGTAGAAAACTCACAGGTAGAAATAGAGGAAAGAAGCCAAGAGACCGGTGGCAATGCCACCGTCTACTGGAAACTCATGTAGAAAGGTGAGAAATAATCGAAGAGGACCAACTCCAAAAGTATAACGCAAGAATAGAAAAACCAGCATCATTCACAACTGAACCCTACGAATTTGAGTTCTACCAACCTTACTACGAGAACTACTCGCTCAAACTAACCACTGGTTCCGGCAACGGGAAGAGCAAAGAAGGGCTCATAGCCGATGTCTACAGAAGAAACGGATATGAAGTACAGAACCTCTCCACCCACACTCTCCGCCATAGAGATAAAGACAATATCATCCGAAAATACATAGAGAGAAAAGCTGGCAAGGATGTCACTATGCTCTGCAAGGGAGGAGTTCCAGATCTTTTAGTCTATAAGATGAAGGACTATTATGGATTATCAAATGTTTTGCCGAGGATATCCAAAGTAAAAGTAAATGAGGTAGGTCATCAGGACTTCGATAGGCTCACTATCGAGACTAGGACCTATAGCGATCCTGTAGACACGTTAATTGAGGATGTTTTCTTTGTAGAGGTCAAATCATGGTCCGGTAATTTGAGCGGTAATCAGAAAAGCTGGATAGAGGAATACAAGCAGGACCTTCCAATAGCTGTAATCTGGGTAAAGCCTCTTGATGAGTCAGGATATCCTGGGGACGGAGATCTTGAAGATATCCTTCATCCTTTAGAACCTGAGGAGACACCTGATAACAATTGGGAAGAGGATGACTTAGATCACGGTGAGGGTAGGAAAAGAACAGATGCTACTCAAATTTAGGGTGTAAACTTAGTTTTGGTAAACGACGAAGACGATCATTCACGAGTCAAGCAGGCCGTCGACGATGAGGAAGCGGCTGAACAATCTTCTATCAAAATCAACGCACAAGGCCTTGAAGCAGATGTCGAGGTACGCGAACAAGAGGACCTGGAGACAGTTCTTGCGAACCTCGAGTTCTTAGCCCGGAGGGAAGGATTCGACACAGAAGTCTTGTCCCGATCGGTACAGGAGCAGGAAGATGACAGGGTTGAGCAACTGAACGGGGTTATTACGACTGTTGCAGAAAACGTCCAGGAACTCAACGAGAGAGTTGACCGGGTCGAGGATGAACTCGGCGGAGGTGAAGACAGTCAGCTCGCCGAAGTCATAGACAGGATCCAGGAACTTGAGGACTCAGTCCATGATCTGCCAGAGGATGTATCCCGTCACCTCGGAGAGCTCCGTGAACAAGTAACGGCGTTAGAGGAATACATCGAGGACGTCGACGAGTACGCCACTTCCGTCGACGACGAGTTAGAGGCCTTGAGGCAGAAAACCCAGAGGGAAGAGGAGCAGGGATCTTCGGAAACAGTAGACGACGAGAACGACGTCGACGAAGAAGAACCAGACGAGGACACCGCTGAAAGCGATACCACAGACGAGGAAGAAGACGAGGGTGAAGGCCTTTTCCGCTCTGTCAGCAGCTTCAACCAGCTTAGCAGAGAACAGAGAGCTGAGGAAGTAAAACAGGTCATCAAGGAGAACGGACCGATCGGTACCTCCGGGATCTGCGAGAAACTGTTCGGATACAAGGCCAAGTCAGGGACAGACACCTACGTAGCCGTCCAGAACATCATGCAGGACTTCAGGGACGAACTAGATAAGAAGGAGAAAGACGGTCTCGGTGTAGAATACCGCTTCCCAGAAACAGAAGACCAGGACTCCACAGCCAGTAGTGAACCTGAATCAGAGACCGTCAACGAGACAGAGGAATCTGAAATCGAAGAGCCAGGCGACCCCTCCACAGTCACCGAGCCAGAGGACTTGGAACCAGTAGAACAGATCAGTGATGACCGCAAGGATTTTTCTAAATGCCAGGGACGGCATACACTTCAGGAAATCCGGGAGAAAGACGAACTCGACATCGAAGCACAGGTCCTCAAAGCGTTCCAGGAATACGGTCGTATCTCTATCCCGGAAGCGACACAGGTCATATTCGGGTTTGAGGCCTCTGAGGAAGATGAGGAGTACCAGGCAGTATGGAACCAGCTCTCAAATCATAAAGCGAAAGAAGGTAAGAGAGTCGAAACCACAGAGAGAGAAGGAAAAGAGACCTTGTACGAGGTTTTCGGCCCATTCAAGCTGTCCAACCTGTACTACGACAGCCTTCACAAACTAATCTGCACCACTTGTGCCCCGGATCCCGAGGCGGTCTTTGATTCTCAGAAGGATGCCTTGAACCACAAGATAGAGACGAAGAACGATGAAGTGGTAGACAAGCACGATCTCTTTGTCTCAGCAAGCATCCCGAGTGACTGGCACAAGAAACAGAAAACCGTAGAACAGGTCGTCAACCGAGAGTGTGGTAATCAGTGAGGAAGCTTCTCGGCTATCTATTCCGTTTGCTTCTGGGTACGGCTGTGAGCTTCCTTACCGTCAATACCGTTATCGGCACATTGTACGGATTTCTCTTCCCCGGTTTCTTCCACGTCGGCCTGCTGTTCAGGCCAGACGTATTGATATTCACAATCCCACTTTCCGTCGTATTCTACTTGGCGGTCAAACTGCTTGACCCCGTATTCGAGGATTCCGGGAACCCGATTCGGAAGGAGTTCGAAGAGGTGATGCCTGATTTTGGACACTGAAACACCGGATAACGAGCGGAATGACCTGTTGAAGAAGGTCTACGAAATCGGTCACGGACTTGATCTCAGCGAAGATGCTCTTGACAAAGCCGTTGACTTGGTAGAAGCGTATAGAGACCAGTTCAAGGTATACGAGCAGTACCTGCCAGCAGCGGCAGTCCACGTTGCCTCTCGTCTTAATGATGAGCCGAGGACGCAGAAGATGATCGTTGCCTACCTCGAAGCTCAGGACAACCTGTTCACCGCTGACAAAGACGAAGATATCAGCCGATACGTGAGGGAAGATGTGAAGAAACTGAGGAAGCAGGAAGGAATCGATCTTTCCCTGGTCCGCAGCACCGAGTACCTGGACTACATCGTCCGTCAATTGGAGAACGTTGAAGCCAGTGATGATGTAGTTGAAACTGCTGAGAAGTACTGTGAAGCTGTCGAGAAGTACAACGGATTGTCTAGGAGTAAGGTAGCGATCGCCGGGTCCTGTCTCAAAGCGGCGGTGGAGGAAATAGGTAGAGAACACTCAGTTACCACTGCCCAATTGGCAGACGTGACAGGGATGAATCGGAAGACCTTCGAGAACAACCTCAAACACTTCCGCGAAAACGAGATCCTCCCTCAGTAGAGCACCTCATTTTTCTCTTCTTCTTTGGCCTTGTTGAAATCCTTTGAGAGTAACCCGTTCGTTCGAGAAGAGTCGGCCAATGAACGACCTTCCGAAATCAGATCTGCTTCGGTTCGTCGAACGGGCGGTTGAGCTTGCCAGTCGGGCAGTCGCTCGATATTCCTCAAAATTCTCGAAGAAGCGGTATACCCTTCGCCAGCATGTCGTCTTGCTCTGTCTGAAAGTGAAAAAGACCACCACGTACCGCGATCTCGTTGACGAGCTGATCGAGATGCCTCGCATCCGTGACGCCCTCAACCTCGATTCGATTCCCGCACCCTCGACACTCTGCAAGGCGTTCGACCGCCTGGAGATGGCCGTCTGGCGGGTTCTACTAAACGTCTCTGTCAGGGATTTGCCGGTCAACGGTGTTACCGGCATCGATGCGTCCGGGTTTGAACGAGCCCACACCTCAACTCACTATACGAAGCGAACGAACCTCACCATCCAGCAGTTGAAGACAACGCTGTTGGTCGATACCGCAACCAACGCCGTTCTCGACATTCATGTGACCACGACACGGAAACACGATACGAAGATTGCGCCACAGGTAGTGAAACGGAACGCAGCATCCATCACGGTGTTGACTGGTGACAAGGGATACGACGATCAGAAACTTCGGCAGGTCGCCCATGACCACGACATTCGACCACTTATCAAGCATCGGGAATTTACGTCACTTCACAAGGCGTGGAATGCACGACTTGATAGCGACCTCTACCATCAGCGGAACATGAACGAGTCGGTGAACGCCGCCATCAAACAGAAGTTCGGTGCGTTCGTGCGGTCACGCCGTTGGTGGAAGCAGTTCCGCGAACTCGTCATCAAGTGCGTCGTTCATAATGTGGAACAAAGCCTCGCTATGCCACATAATGAGAGTGATTGTCCGTAATTCTGAGAGAAACGGACTGCTGAATATGGCAAACGGAGAATGTATACAGTACTGACAGTCTTGAAATCACTTCCGTAGAAATCGTGTTGTCTTTTGTGTCTGTATTTGACCCCGGGATACCATCTCTAGGAGAGGGTTATTTATATACGCACCCGGGGTGAAAATGTGACATAGAACACAGATGCCTGATCAGGCACCTAAAAGAGAGGTGAGAGAGAAACTCTACGAGATATTTCGGCAAGACTTGTCGTTCGAACAAAAAGCACGTGATGCGCTGGATCTTGGAGCGGATTATCTAGATGCCGACAACGGACATCTTACCCGAATTGATCGGGAAAACGACCATTGGAAAGTGATGGTCAGTACCGATCCACCCGATGGACAGTTTCCGGCAGAAATGGAGCGTGATCTCGGGACAACGTACTGCCGTCGAACGATTGAGGAAGACGATCCAATCGCACTCTATGATGCCCCAAATCAGGGGTGGGCTGGCGATCCAGCCTTCGAAACGCTCGGGTTTCACAGCTATCACGGGACAACGCTCATCCCGAACGGGAACCCCTACGGCACGGTCGGTTTCGTCTCCGAATCTCCACGACCCAACCAGTTCCGTGATGAAGAGACGATGTTGGCCGAACTCCTCACCCGGTTACTCGAGCGCGAACTCAAACGCGTCCAACTCGAAACCGAACTCACGAGATATACCAATCTCTCCACCGTCCTCAACCGAGTACTTCGGCATAATCTTCGTAACGATTTGTCCGTCATTCGCGGGTTCACCGAACTCATCGGTGACAAGCTGGAAGATCAGACGGAGAGTGAGAAAGTCCTTACCAAGATCGACAACCTGTTAGAATTATCGAACAAAGCCCGCGAACTGGACCGAATCGTCGCTGCTGACTTCGAACGCGAATCGACCGACCTTGGGGCGCTCATGCAGGAAGTCATCGATGACGTTTCACAGGAGTACCCGTCCGCATCAATCACCGTCGATTACGACTACGGCATTTCGACCCCCGTGTTGCCGAGTTTTACCCGGGCAATCGAGCAATTGATCAAGAACGCCGCCAAGCATAGTGGCGAGTCTCCGAGTGTTACAGTGACGATCGAATCGGTCCCGAATGGTGCCAAGATTCAAATAACGGACAATGGACCGGGATTAGCCGATCACGAAGCAGAGGTCCTTGAAACGGGAACGGAGACACCGCTAACCCATGGGAGCGGATTGGGGTTGTGGCTGACTCACTGGATCGTGACCGCCCACGGTGGTTCCATTGAGGCAAGCGGTTCTGAAGCGGGAACGACGATGACGATCACACTCCCCAAGAAATCCGATATAGCGATTCAAGAGCAACTGGCGAAGATTACGCAGGCTCGGGATCAGTATCAGGAAGTATTCGAAAAGGCATCCGACGCGATGGTGATCATCAATGACGACACCCAAATTGTGAGTGCCAATTCGGAGGCAGCAAACATCTACGGACTTGATAGCCAGGAATTGCTCGGACAGCGCATTCCAGAATTTTTCCCGGAGGACTTCGATTTCGAAGCCGAGTGGCAACAGCTTCAGACTGAAGGGAGAACACGTAGTACAGTGACTATTGTGGGTAGAGATGGTGAGGAACGCGAAGTAGATTACTCCGCGGCGACCGATGTTATCCCTGGCAAACATCTCATGATTAGTCGTGAGAGTATCGATCACCAACCGTAGGTTGTGCGCGCTATGTACAGCAAAGGCCTTGAAATCTGACACCGGTCGAGGGTTTCAACAAGGCCTCTTCTTTCCAAATCCTGCTAACGTACCTCCCTCAGGAAGATAATTCAGGAGAAGGCCTGAATCAATGTGTAGCCCTTGTCAGCTACGTACAACAAGGCGAATACCGCCATAATCGCATCCAGGATGATGACAAGGTAAGACACGTAGATCAACGGTTCTGGTGCCTGAAGAATCGTAGTGTACCAGTTCACCAAGCCTCCGAACTGGGAAATGTTGATGCCTCTATGCACACCGTAGAACAGGCCGAACGTGATAGGTACGTACCGGGCTAACGGCAGTTCGGCACCAAGATCTGTTCCGAACAGGTACAACCCCATTACGAACATGACCGAGGCTGCGAAGACCCAGAAACCCGCAGTTGCTACTCCGTGCAGGGACGCAAATAAAACAGCAAACGGAGATACTCCCAAAATCACAGACAACAAAATACTCTCCGTCTTCTGATACAGAATCATCACCAAGGAAGCTGAAGCACCGAGCAAAGCCAGGTTCTCACCGCCAGGTGCCCACACCCCGTTGACAATACCCTTTACACTGGGTTGCTGACTGGACAACGCTGAGAAGGCATATCCCTCGGTCGGCGGAGCAAAAGCGTTCAAACGAACATTTGCCACCAAATTAGAAATATTGGGCGCTATCATACCTATCCAGACAGCGAAAGACGCCTCCGCCGTTGTCGACGAACTTCTAAAGAATGATCCAGCACCCAGCTCCACGAACAGGACGCCTACTATCCCCATCAAGGCAAAGATAACACCGAGGACAACAAGGTCAATATTTCCGTTCTGAGTGCCGTAGACGGCAAACATTAGACTGGAGAAAATCAGGACTCCAAGGATTCCGAAGATATTCACGAAATCCAGTTCGCTGTTGTTTCCTGGTACGAGTATGCTTGTAACTGCTCCCATCTTGTCTTATATCACCCTTCCTCTGAATCTTGTAATGCCTGCTACGAAGACGAATGCTCCAAAAATCACGGCGGAAGCCTCACCTGTAGGCAACGGAACTGAAAGTAGCTGGCCGCTACACCGTCCTTCCTCCAAGTATCTCTGCACCTGTTCCAGTCGTGAAGCGTTTTCTCCGCCTTCTGGCAGACAGATCTCCTCCCTGACCATCAAGGATGTCGCCGGAAGATCCGGAATCAACTGCCGGACTCCTTTCACCCATCGCGGTGTCGTGTCCACGGCCTGCACCGTCAAGTTCAGAGATCCTGCCTCACCTATCCCTGCACCTGTATCGAACCGGCAGGTGAACGTATCACCGAGACCTTGGCTTTGAAGCTCTGTCCTATTAGGAACATTAACTTTTGCCATTAATATAACATCCGCCCCGCCAGCTCCGAGATCATCTCTTGTCCCGGGGATTTTGAGTGAGGTGTTCTTACTGAATTTGTCCCCGACAAAGTTGCTCTGCACTCGGAAGTTGCTGCAGGCCGTTGTATCCCTTGTTTGAAGAGTTATCGAATTGGCCTCTTTTTCATAGTTCCAGACCGTGAAGTAGATCTTCGAGGTTGAACCAGGAGCAACAGTGTAGTAATCCTGAGTCGTAAACTCAACAGAATAATTTGTCTGGTTCCCATCTGAAGGAGGCTGCCTTATCGGAGCAGGAGCGCTTCCTGACGAATCATCATTGCCGACGGTATAGGTCAAAGCAGCTGTGTGACCGCCTTCATGGAGACTGCTGTTACCGAAATCATCCTCGACGGTGATGAACACAGTACCATTCCCATCTCGTAGAGATATATTCCCTGATCTCCCATTCACGTACGCCTCTAAGCTACCTCCATCTCTGTCAGATAGTTTCTCAAGATTTGACTCATCTACTGGGACGGTAATGTTTGATTCCTCTGTAAGATTTGTTGAGACTGTGAACGAGATATTGTTCCAAGCCTTTTCATAGTCAGTCTTATTCAAAAGGTCGAAAGATTGAGTATCGATCCCGCCAGGATTGCATGAAAACCCTACTGTCCGGTTCTCATCCGCCCATGCATTAACTGAGATACTTGTCTGATTGGCCTGGTTGCAGGAAGAAGGCGTATCCACAAATCCGGTAGTAGATATATTTGACCATGTGAAACCGAGCTGTTCTGAGAGTTCAAGGCCTCGAGTAGCTTCGTAGTTCTCTCCAATTGTTACTTGTTCAGGAATATACACCGGGTACTGTTTTTCAGTGATCCAGTCACCATGACTTTCTACAGTATGGCTTGTCGCGGATTTAGCGTTCAGTGTTCCACTCCAACTCTGCTCTGAATCGAGCGTCCCCGGTATCTCCAGAACAAGACTGTAATCTACAGCGTCTCCACCCTGATTATCTAATTCAATGCTTTGATTCAAGCACTGTTTTGTAAGTGAGCTACAAGAAGGATCCTGTCTATGCCCCGAATCAGTCTTCCTGATATCCAGCTCTTGATTCTCCGAGGACAGACCGACATCATCCGATATCGACACGTTCGTCTCTAGTGGGAAGGAGAAGGCTGCCTCCAAAGTCGTGTTAGTAAATACTGAAGCGGAGGAGAGGCCTTGATACGTGGCGAGATCCGATTCCCCGTCACTTGATAGACCAAGCTCTATCTGATTACTTTCCTTGCTTTCGTTGACCTTGATGGTAGCTGATTGGATGTTTGGCTTCGAGTTATCGATGTAGAAGCTATCGCTGTTTTCAGAACTGAATGAGATAGTGTTGCCGTAGGCATCCTCAGCTTCTAATACAGAAGCATTGTACCAGGTCTTAGTCTCGTTTATCTCAACGGGCTCACTGTACCAGAAGTCGCCGCTTTCAGTTGCCTCTCCATCCAACACTGTGGTGTCTCCTCTATTTGCTTTTATCTGAACTCGTTCTATTGAGTCGCCATCATCTGGATCTGTAATATTGATCCTCAACCTTACAGATTCACCGTAAGTCGGATTAGGGTCATCCCACGAGACACTGTTCAAATTTGGCGGGTAATTACAAATCACAGAGTTTCCATTGTAGTTGAGGTATGGATAACCCCAATTACAGTATTCTTCTGTGATCCAATACTTAGCACTGCTTGAGTCGAAATTGAACCCTGTTAGATTATCTGCAGCATTTGGATACGTCATTTGGTCAGTTTGCAGGCCTTCTGTTCCAGCGACATTCGAACTTCCGCCTACAGCGTTAGATTGTCCTGAGGTCTCTGTATTCCAGTATACAGAGGAAAAGCTTACATTGTACATGTTACCTGCTATCCCTCCGCTCCGGTCTCCATCCCCGCCTGTGACAGTCACATTCGCGGTCGAGTAACTCTCTACAATAGAGGTTTTGTAGCCTTGTCCATCCAAGGTCTGGATGAAACCTACTAAGCCTCCAGCATCATCTTCAGATACGATTTTTCCTCTAGAATAGCTGGTTGATATGCTTCCCTGTTCTAGTCTTCCAACCAGGCCTCCAGCATGGAACGATTCTCCTGAGCTGTAATCGTCTGCAGTAACTTTAGCGGTTGAGAAACTGTTGAGGATTTCCGCATCAAATACGTAACCAAATAATCCTCCTACGTTGTATTCTCCGTTTACAGTCCCTCTTGAAGATGATGTATAAAGTGTTATATTTGTTCTACCTGCTATTGCTCCGACGTATGCTTCACCGGTAATGTTTACATTTCTTAATCTTATTGATTCTATTTCTGCTACTCCACTTTTTTCTTGTGTTTTTATATTTTTGAAAAGACCGACGTTATCTTCGTTTGGACGATCTATGTACAGGTTGGATATAATACTATCTCCTCCATCAAACAAACCTGTGAATGCGGTGTTATCCGAACCTATCGGGTTGAATCCTTTTCCATTCTCCCATTTCTTGGTTATCGTGCAGTCAATTTTTCTTGAAACAGAATATGATTGAGATAGACTTCTGTCTATAGCTTGAAGATCATAGCAATTTTTCACGTAGTAGTCTATTATAGCATTATCTGACTCGTAATTTTGCCAGCTTAGTTTTGGGTATGAGTATAGATTATTCCATGTATTGGAGAAGTCTAAACCAGCCATATTAGATTCTGCATCAACGGTCTGCATTTCAGAGGTGTACAGTCCTGTTCCTCCAGCACTAGAATCCTGGTTAGATTTGTTTATATCCCAGTATGAATCTGTGATAACCGGTGTATCTCCTGCTGTGTTTCTTTCTCCAACAAGGCCACCAACATTCGAGTCTCCAGAGGTGAATCCTGCAGTATAGCTGTATTCAATGTTGCCCGCAGAGAAATACCCTGCAAGGCCTCCTACACTATCGCCTCCGTCTACCCGTGAGTAAGAATAACTGTTAGATATGTTAGCTCCGTACTGCCATCCTACCAAGCCTCCTACGTTGGTACCTCCTGTGACATTGGCAGCACCAAAGCTCTTAGAAATCTTTGCGCTCGATCCATCATTAATTCCTACTAAGCCGCCTGCACGGTCTCCGCCTATGACTCTGGCTCTACTGTAACTGGACAGGACATCACCCTCGTTCCTGCCTACAAGACCTCCAACATTGTATGATCCACTGTTTGAAACCTTTCCTGTAGTATGGCTATTTGAGATAGTCCCAACGTTCACTCCGGAAATGACTCCTATATTGTTCCCTGAGCTTACAATATCTGCTTGTTTGACCGCTAGATTTGCCACCTCTCCACTGGAGGCTATGTATCCGAATAGACCAGCTTCCTCTGTATCCCGGTTTATGTAGAGTTCTGAAATACTGTTCCCGCTGCCGTCAAGGCTTCCTGAGAAAGGAGTGTTGGAGTCTCCTATCGGGTTAAATCCGTTTCCGTTGTTCCAGTTTTCGGTCTGTGAGGCGTCAATGTTACTTGAGAGAACGTAATGTGCGCTGAGATTGCTACTGATGTCCTGCAACTGGTCGACGTTCGAGATCTGGTAAGGGTCGCTGCTAGTCCCTGAACCACCTGCGAACGCTGAATATACTCCTTGAGCTATAAGCTGGTTCTTCCTATCCAAGTCCTGCAGTATAGAGTATCCATCTGCTGAAGCATCACCGTCTTCAGAGTTAACTGTACTCCAGTTATTTGTAAAATCAAAACCGCTCATATTTGTCTCAGCTTCCTGCCCTTGCATCTCGCTCGTGGTCAAACCAGTACCCCCAGCACTCGAAGACTGACCTGAAGACTCAGTATCCCAATAAGAATCCGAAACACTGCCGCCGTTGTTTCCGACCAAACCACCCACCCCGGAGTCGCCGGAGACACTGCCCATACTGTAACTATCAGAAACAGTGCCCTGATTGTTGTTTCCGACCAAACCACCCACATAGCCGTCGCCGGAGACACTGCTCATACTGTAACTATCAGAAACAGTGCCTTGGTAGATGTTTCCGACCAAACCACCCACACGGTCGCCGCCGGAGACACTGCCCGTGGAATAACTGGAAGAAACACTGCCGCTGCTGTATCCGAGCAAACCACCTACCTGAGTGCTGCCGGAGACACTGCCCGTACTGAAACTATTCGAAATACTACCCTCGTTCCATCCGACCAAACCACCTGTCCAGCTGGAGCCGGTGATGTTCATGTTCACCAAGCCGATATTCTTGAGTTCTCCACCACTACCCGTGGCTCCGATTAACCCTACATTATCCGAGTTTCCCTCATCAATCGTCAAGGATTCAACTACATACCCTTGCCCATCCAACACCCCGGTAAACTGGTTGCTGTAGTCGCCGACACTGCTGAACGAAAACCCTGATGCATCTATATCACTTATTAAGACATAGTTGGCAGATAAATCGTTCTGCATGTCCTGGAGCTGTTGAGTTGTCTCGATTTGATATGGGTTAGAACTTGAACCGTCTCCTCCTGCAAATGCAGAGACCTGACCCACAAATAGCAAGGTAGATACAACTGTTGCTAAAAGAGCTCTCTGCTTCCTCGAAACCATATATAAAAAGTATCTGATATGAGTTAAAAAACCACGACATAGAATGGAGACTGAACACTTTAATCAACTTTAATTTAGTGTATGTAAACTCTCTAAATTCTATCTTCAAACCAGTTCTGAAGATCAAGTACGAAGACACGGAAGCTCGACCAAGGGCTGTCCCTGACAACGAGAGTGGCATCTGTAACACAGCGACCTCCACTTAGAGTACCATTCACGTTTTCTGGACAGACTTTCTTAACCGACGCCTGACTGTAGCACATCCCGCCTTCACCCATCGTAGACCCAGCTGGACACCTTTCTTCGACCTCAGGATTGAAGACACAGACACCAAGCTCCTTATTGTAACGCCCCTTCTCACACACCGTTTGAGTCGATGGCGTCACAACGCAGCTACCCGCTTCAGGACTCCACACCCCTGAGCTACAACGATGTACCACTGATGGAGTCACAACGCAATCTCCTGTAGTCTTATTCAGAGTTCCTTCCTCACAGACTCTGTTCACTTCAACCTCGTTG
Organism: Natrinema sp. H-ect4; assembly: GCF_041894845.1. Taxonomy (NCBI): domain Archaea; kingdom Methanobacteriati; phylum Methanobacteriota; class Halobacteria; order Halobacteriales; family Natrialbaceae; genus Natrinema; species Natrinema sp. H-ect4. The sequence goes on along the minus strand of NZ_JBHDYC010000009.1, from coordinate 92,121 downwards.
GCGTTGACGACCCAGAACATTGTGTAGGTCTGGCCCTCAGGAACGGAGAAGGACTTGTCATCGACGAGCTTCTGGTATGGTGAGGTAATCCGATCAGTCTGGACACCGTCATTAGTCACGATCGTTGGGTGGCGGCTGCAGAAGTAGGATGGATCCGGCGCTACATCGTTCCTGTCGTAGGTCCCTGGCTCGAAGGTCTCCGTGACAATAGTATAATTCTCTGGCAGGAAGCAAGTGTCCCCACGTAGATGGAGATCTTCGTCAATCACACACACGCCATCAACCCATTCAGCTGCTTCTCCGCAGTACTTGATGTCGGCAGTGAACCAAGCAGTTTCTGTCTTGAAATCGGAGAACCCGAAGTCCGGGTTCTCAATGCTTTTCGCCCCGGTAAATGATTTCTCGTCAGCTGGGATACGAGGATTATCGACGTGGACCCGGATCGATTTGTTGACCGTCTTGTTCACCTGGTACTGACTGATATCATACTCAGAAAAACTGCCGGAGACACTGTACTCGTTAGTCCCTTTGTCCAGGTAAGGGCCGACAGGTAAGACGTGGTTCTTCTCGAAGGCCTCCACACGGACCTCGTCGACAGCCAACCTATTCCAATCATTCGTGAGAGAAACATTGAACAAGACTCTGCGCTGCCCTCCACCGGTTTTCTCCATGTGGAAGTCATTGATATCGGCCTTGATCGATTCCTTCGGGATCGTGACTGTGACATCTCCGCCTAAAGCAATGTAGTTGTCATACTCTTGGCTGTACGGGTATCCATCATACAGTACAGTATCTACACCTCTCGTAACAGAGACCTTGACACCGTCATGCTGGAAAGACCCGTCTAGATCCACGGCCTGACTTTCCCCTCCGATATGCACTGTTCCAACGTCAGTATCATCTCCTGAAGGGTTTGCGTGGTTCTCGATTTTTACTTGGTCCCCGTAGAAATTGAAGGTATCCGGGTAATCAGCATACGGCGTCCAGGTACTGCTTGTATACAAGTCGAAGCTGGCACCCTCTACATCCTGAGTAAGAGTATTATCCTGTCCCGAGGCAAGAGACAGTTCTGAGATATCGAAGAAACTGAAACCTCCGATTAGAAGGATTACAAGCACTGCTGCAGATATCACACGCAAGTCAAGGAGTTTCACGTCTCTACAAAGACAATTACCTAAAAGGATTGATAAAAGGTCAGGACGGCAGTAGTTCAGGCCTCGAAGTGATCGCGACCTCGACCTCGGTAAAGTTGAAACCGGAATCCTCGCTTCCAGTGATCTCCCAGCACTTCACGCCGCCGACCTCTCCACGAACCTTTACTATACGATCGTAGGCAATGCAGGTATAATCCATTTCAGGGCTTTCCAAGTCCTTATCCTCATCACTAAGCTCATCTGAGTATCCTGGCTGTGTGTGTAGAAACCCGTCAAAGTCTGTACTGGAGAAGTCACTGATACAGCTTCCGGAGATCGAGGTCTTAGTCGACTCCGAGATGTTATCCACGAAACGGAGCTCGGTGACAACGCCGTCATCCACTTTCATACAGAAAAGTCTCTCATCTCCTACAGGATCCGGGCCGTACGAAGTCGATGACACAGAATTAACCATTTGAACGTCTTCCCTGGCAAGGGTTAGATCCGCGTCTTCTCCGTCTCCGAAAGCATCGAGGCCTTCCCTCAAAACGAAACGGTACTGGGCATCGAACTGCGGATTCGCCGCCAATACAAAGCCTCCAGCAACGACGACAAAACTGATAGATACGACGATATACACGAAATCTTCCAAAGTGATGGTTAGGAGGCGTTCTAAAAATCGGGCAGGCAACTCAATCATCTATACACAGAAATTATCATTTAGTAATTAAAAAGAAAAGGGGAATGGGTGGAAAGAGGCCTTTTGCTTAGGCCGAATAACCTACAGCTCCGCCAGAGTTACCCCTGGAAGGAGACTGCAGATCCATCTCCGATCGCATTGTCGAAGATGTCGAAACCGTTGACGCTGATGATTGACTCACCAGGTCCGATCTGACCGTCGCCAGCTGCGTTCTCGTCAGTGTCGAACTCTCCTGTAACTGTGACCTGAATCTCTGCTGCACCAGTTGCCTTCTCAGGGTTAGTGCTTAGATCCATGTCACTGTTTGTGAGAGCGTTTCTGAACGAGGTTGAGTCTGATAGAGGTCCTGTGGAACCGTCCTTCAGACTTTCACTGTAGACTTCTTCTCCGTCGACCATTACTGAAACGTCGACTTCGGAAATTCCTTCACCGTCGTTGAAGCCTGTTACTTCGACGTCACCGAGGTAGGCAACTCCCTGCGAGACTTCAACTGATCTCTCAAGTGTTACTGTCTTACTACCGTTGCTCTCGAAGCTTAGGTCACTTCCAGCGCTGAAGTACTTACTGTCAGAAGTCTTGTAGCCTGCAGAGTCAGTTCCGTACGTTGCCCACTGGTCAAAGTTGGCTTCGTCGTCCAGGTTGATCGTCTTTCCAGCTTCTGCAAATGCCGTTCCTACTGTCTCAGGCATTCCTTCTCTCCAGAAACTGTAGTGGTACTCTCTTGGATCGCTCTTGTCCACGAGGACGAACTGGTAGTTCTGATCCTGGTGCTTTACCTCGCTAAAGGTAGCTGTGTCACCGTTGCTGATTTCTACGACTTCGTAATCTACTCCGGCCTGTAGGCCGCTTGTTGCATCACTGATCGAGAAGTCGTCGTAATCACCGACGTCCGGGACATCTACGCCAGGCTGGAACTTGTATACTTCTGCTGACGATACGTCGAGTGGAAGGGTTACTTCACCGTCGACTCCCCAGTCGTTTACTGAGACTGTGTCACCAGAAGGAACCGTCTGGTTCCCATCGGAACCGCCGTTGTCACCTGCAAATGCGTTCAGCATTCCGAAGCCGCCGGTAAATGCACCTGCGACAATCAGAGCCGATACGATACCCAGTGCTACTCCTACTTTTGAATCCATAATCTAATTTGTCACCTCCATAATAAATGGGTCAAGCAAGGGCTGGTCCAAGCTGGAGAGATCTGGGTTCTCGACCTAAATAATTCAGAAGTGCTATCGGAGTCGCCGCTGCCAGGCGTATATTATTCGCATTGGTTCTCAACTGGCCGGCTCCAAGCCGTTGAACCACTGCGTTCTTTCTACCATTCCTGGGCAGATCCGAGTAGCTGAGGTCGAAACCTTCTCCAAGCAGATCCAGGGATTCCCTGCCTGCCTTTCGCGGGTTTTGAAAAAAGAGATACATTCTATAAACGGTATGACAGTTGCTACTTTTAAAACAACGGCCAAGAAACCCGGTTCCTGCTACAAGTTGATGTCCGGAGTGGTACCTTTCAGGTACAGGTACCCTGTCAGAATCAGGCCGACAACAGTCAGCAAGAATCCTAACGGATTCGTCACTAACTGATACACAGCCATGAACGCCATCCCGCCTCCTACAAGTCCTATACCCAGTCTCACGACGGCATCACTCAATGGGATGAACTCCGTAGCAAGGCCGTCTACCATCTTACCGAGCTTGACCCCTACTAAGGCGAATCCAGCGAGGAATCCGATGAACGACAGCAATAGCTGAGCCCAGGTCAATGCTCCAGCATTACCGCTCCAGACATCCTCGAGGCTTCCAGATGGGTTATCCAGTTGCCAGCCAAGCCCCGGAACAGTCCAAGGATTGCCGCCGGGACCGCTAGTTGAGTCTTCGTCACGGCATTCGTACTGGACGTCGTCGTTGATGTACCGTGCTTCCTCATCATAACTACAGACATCGACACGCTCAAGCTTCAAACCGTTAGTACAGCTGTAGATCGTATCCACCGTTTCACCATTCACCTTCTCCTCTCTCTTCGTCTCATCTCCCTGTGTACACTCGTCTTCCTGAGTAGCAGTAACAGAGACACTGGTGGAAACCTCGTTCCCACTCCCAGTATCCTCAACAACAACTTCACACTGGTCGGAGAACTCGCTCTGCGTCATACTGGTCGAAGTGAACGTCACCCGGAAATCGAACGATGCAGTATCGCCAGGAGAAACTCTCTGAGTATCCTGCAAGCTGTTACCGCTGAAGTAATCACCACAGGAATTGGTACGGGCCGAAAAGCTTCCCTCAGCACTGCCGACGTTTTCTGCTTCAACTGAGATCGTTCCCTGACCCAGCTCCCCGAACTCTGCACCGCTTGTAGAGACGATCTCTGGCTCACCTACAGGTTTAGATATCGTGGCATAACCGTTCGGACCTGCATCAATGTAGACGTTGAACTCGGGGTACATCAGGCTGCGCTCCATATCCAGTTTGAACGCACCATTCTGGAAGCTCGAGTCCAAGATCTCGGAGTCAGAAAGCGGAGACTCAGTGAACTCCGAAGCAGCTTCTTCCGCTTTTCCGTTCATCTCGCTCTCGATATGGCTCTCAGTAGTTCTGCCTGCGCCCCATTCTCCAAGAAGGTCGTAAGCATTGTTCTGGACGAAACTCCGGTACGAGGAGTAACTTGATTCGCTTATGACTCTCCAACCTCCTTCGTAGTCGTTACTGTGGAGAGCGTATTCATCATCGACGAGCGGAGGATTCTCACCGGTTGAAAGACTTCCCTCCCAGGTCACCTTGGCATGTCTGCCGAGGTTAGAGGTTACTCCTGTTCCTCCGTTGCCGTTAGTGATTACAGCTGTCTGAGGATTCTTATCTCCGGCCTGAACCTTCCACTCTGTCCTGAAGACTTCGTCAGGAGAACCGATATCAGCTACAGCACCGTAGTAGTCGTTCCTCTGCCAGCATCTAATAGTATATTTGTACTGCCCGGTCCAGGTATCGAACCATTTGTTAGCCCGAGCATCTACATCCGTAGTTCCGTAGCCTTCAACGGAGAACTCCCCGGCATCGTTCGTATCGGCACAGTTCGTAGTAGTCCAGTCCCACAGCTCCTGCTTAGAGCTGACAGTCTTCTTGACTGCATCCCAGCCAGTGATCGACTCTAGACCTGTATCCTGAGTCGGATACTTGGCGTATGTATTCTGGTGAGAAACACTGAACGTGACCGGTTCATCTGCTACCGCTCCTGTCTCACTCTCGATATCGCTTTCAGAGAGATAGACGTTGATCTTGTCCGTCGCAAAATTAGAGGTGTAACCTGCTTGGAGAACCTGTCCGTCGAAGAACCCACTGTTGCTCTCGTACGTAACTGTGTCAACAGAGTTCGTCGCTGCTGATGCAGAAGAAGCGGCTAATAGGAAAAACAGTGCTACTACCGAGGCCTTCAACCCTTTGTTCACTACTGGGATCCACCTATGCACTCGGCATCCTGATAGAGAGTGCCGTTGATGGTTTTGAACGTGATATTGCCTGGAATCGTCTTCCCGTGGTCAGAAGTATAGTCACGGAACTGAGTTTCTGAGTCGAAGGTCCTGTTGTTGACCTCGATCTCGTGCCAGCAACCGTCGTCGGTCTGTGTAACGTTGAGAGGTCCGAGGTCAGCAAAGGAACCGAAAGCAAGAGCTGCCAGTAATAGAACTGAACCAGCTACTACAAACTTCGTTGCTGTGCCTCCTTTGCGCGTATCTATAATTTGTGTATCACCCTGCTTTGATCTTCACGACCTCTCTTGCCCCAAGTATCAGGAATGCCAGGAAGATACCCTTAGACATCTCGAGATACAGGCGTTCTAATCCTGTCGATGGATCAGGTACCGTCCAAAAGTAGAATCCTGAAACGCCGAGAACCAATGCCCCTGAAACATACAGACCCGGAATCACCGGAACTGTCGCCGGCACACGATTCCAGCTTAATCCTATCGCAACGATCCAACCGGCTGTAAACACTATCTCAGGATGCTGGAACGCCAGCTGTACAAGAGCATTAAGGACCACTTAGCTTACCACCGGCCAGGAGTCGATGCTGTATGTTTTCGTACTGCCGCATTCAGGGCATTCGTTAGGTGTTGAGCGGTCTTTCTTCTTCTTAGTCTTCCAGATATTTCCGCATTCTTCGCACCCAGCTTTGACCCTGTATTTCTTCGTCATCGAAAAACCGAGACCTCCTATACCAGAATTGAAATCTACCACTTAAAAAACAAGAGGACCGATCGAAAGTGAAATTGAGCAATCAATCTGTGTGCCATGGATGCTTCCAGAGAGGGCTTAGAAACTCGACCACAGGACAGTCCTCAGGTCCTTCTACATTTGCATTACCTCTTGCATCGATGTAGAGGAACTGTTTTTCATTCATAGAATTTATCCTGTCTTTCCACTTCTGCCTATGAGAGGAGTTATAGAAGTTGAACGTATTGAGAAGATCCCCCCACTCATCCGCATTCAAGTTTTCAGCTACGAAGATATCTTTCAGATTTCCTGTGATATCGAATCTACTCGTCTTATCAGGCATTGGGATCTGAGAGGGTTTCTGAGTGCTGATCATAAGACCGACATCATTGTCCCTTCCAGTCACATTAACCAAACTGTCCACCTTTGCTTTGGCCGGTGAGTCCTCATCTCTCGGAATAACATAGTGAGCCTCATCGAAAAAGGCGATATACGGCTTACCAATCTGCTTCTTCTTCCGAGCATCAATGAAGTTATCCAGCACAGCAGAAACATAGAACTGGAACTTGTGACTCTCTTCAGGGAAGTACTCTCTGTACTTCTCAAGACCTAAAACGAGGACCGTAGGCATTTGCTCGAGTTCGTGATCCTGATGCTCTTTCTTCTCCCCAGGATACACAAACTCATTACAATCGTGGCACCTCCAGGCCTCTGAGTACCTGAACAAGTCCTTCCGGAACTGCGATGAAACCAGCTTCTCATTCTGCATTTCGTCGATACTGTCTTTAATAGCGCCTTCGAGCATGTCCCCGCTGTCATTCCTCAGCTCCAAGTTATCCAGCTCCTGTTTCAGCTTCTTGTAATTCTGTTCCTCCAGATCAATTCTAGCTAAGAGATTATTGAGAGCTCTCTCCTGAGCTTGAGATGTACTCGTGAACAGAGACTTGAAATCAGCCTCACTAACGTCTTTGAACCCTAATGAGAACGGTTCTACGTAACTCGGCTTGCCATCATTGTATTCATCATAGAGAAACCGGGGCTGGAAGATTTTCTTCGGCACAGGATGAGGCTCCTCTCCCTCAGCAAGACCGAGAGTCTCAACCATCTCCTTTGCTGCAGCGTTCTCGTGCGAGACGTCGGAAAAGTCGTGTTTGACGTCAGAGAAGTGCATGATGTTCCAGCCGTCATCATAGATCCTGGAGAGGATAGATTTACAGCCAAGGGTCTTTCCAGAACCAGAGTCCCCGAAAACCCCAATACGGGCGGTTACATCGCTCTTGTCGAACTTAATCCGGATGAGCTCTCCAGTCTCCACATTCCGAGCTACAGGGATCCCGTTACTGTAGTCGATCTCTGTCGCTTGTTCTACCTGTTTGAACCTGTTACTGTGGTAGTCGTCACCGACATCCCATAGCTTATCCAGTACTCCGATCAGTTGCCACCTCCGCCGTTGTCAGAAGGTCTTCTGCTTGGAGAGTCACCGCTCTGGTCAATGATAAACTGGTTCCTGCCAGACTCCGTAGAGCCACGGCTCGCATCACGTCCCCTAACCGACAACCAGGTATAGTCATTGAACGGTTGAATCCTGCCCTCAACACCTTGCACGTTACCTTGGTAACGACGAACACGGTCCTCTGAAAGATCGTAGATGTATGCGATCAATTCACCGTACTTCGGGTTCCGAGGCCTTCCTATAGCACCCCAGACACCCTTCTCCTCTCCGTTTATCGTAACTTCCCTATATTCATCGTAGTAATCCAGGTTATCTCTATCAGTTCTATCAATATTCAATTCCCTCCGCCCCGGGTGATCCCTGACCTTCTGATTGAGTTTTTCAGGCGCTTCAACAGGCTCAACCTGTAGATCTACACCTGACGAATCATCCTGTCCGGGTCCTAAACTACTGAACGTGAAATCAATTCCTTCACCGCCAGCCTTGTCATAAAGGAGAATCCCGAGAAGCAAGGCAACCAAGCCCCCAAAATGAGGAAACCAGGGAACTAACTCGATGAACGAATTGAGTATGATCCCTACTATCAAAACAACTCCGTAATTCCGCAAATCGGTCAATCTCACCCGTTAAATCACCTGAGGAAGGGTTATCAGTAAAACCCAGAACGCTGAGGCTCCGATAAGAGTTCCTACGATGAATCCCATGATCACTCCTCCAAATTTTCTTCCGTTTATCACGGTCAAAGCCTGGATCACGATCATCGCTGCAAGTGCGATCAGCAAATGCTGTTCAGCGAACTCTATCAACTTATCACCTCTACAAAGGCCTTGAACAAGGTTTCCTGATTCGGGTTCCCGCCGAACCTGTATACATAGAACTGGCCCTCACCGTACTCATGGACGAGCTGGTGAACCAGTTGTCCTTTATCGACGACTATCTCACCGTCTTCCCTGCCGAAAGCATTGACCGGAGCTTCCTCAAACGACCCAGTGTACTTTTTAACGAATCCTTTGTACTGGCCCTTGACCGGCTTGGAACCCTGAGGATATCTGTAGACTCTGTACCGATGCCTTCGGTACCTTTCGTCAGTATACTCGACTTCCTCTATAATGTTGAAACTGCTCTTCGGAACATCGTCGACAGTAACGGCCTCATCTTTCTTGTTATCCCGGAATTTTCTTATCTCTAATGAAATCTGATTCTCCACCTCTTAGGTCTTATTCGAGGGTGAAGTCCTCGTATCCCTCTGTTCTCTGGATTTTGGTCCTCCACATCTTGATTAATCTCTCTTCCTGATCCATCTGATCTGCGTACCATTCTATATCCTTGTCCGGATTGTTCTGAACGAGATTGTAGAGTTCGGTCTGAACCTCTGTGAGATCAGGATGCTCTTCATCGCCTTCACCAGCACCGCCGATTCCCTCAGAATCACTGGTCTCTCCGCCAGTTGAAGACGAAACAGTTTGCGGCGGCTTCGAAGAACCTGAATCACTGGAAGAACTAGATACTTCATTACCCGTCCCGTTTAGCTGCTCTCTTTCAACCACCTGTTTCTGCGGAGTTTGACGGGCCTCTTTCAACTCCTGAGCAGTCTCCTGCATCTGCTCCATCAATTCCTTCTGCTGCTCGGAGGCCTCAGTCTTGTCGTCAATCACTCTCTCAAGCCTCTCACTCAACTCATCTGCCATATCACTAGCCATGGATTTGAACTCCGACTGCTGAGCTTCAGCCATGTCTTTCACCATGTCCATAACCTCGGACTCGTTCGCCCGTTGCTGCTGGATATCGATGCCGGAGCGAAGCAGCTGCCGGTCATCACGGTAGATCTTCAAGATAAGGACCAGACGAGCAACCAACTGTTCAAGCTGATCAATGTTATCCAGGGCATCCTCCATATCCTCCTTGTCAACCGCATCACGCCGCATATTCTTCTTAAAATCATCTTCCTTCGTTCGCTTTTTGAGCTCGGAGATGTCTCCTTTGACGTTATCTGCCTTAGCCAATGCACTGCTGACAGCTGACTGGATCGTCCTGCCCCTGCTATCCAGTTCCCTTTCCAAGTTATACTGGCCTATGGTCTTGTCATCGCCAATCTCCCGTTCAATATCCTCTTGCAGGCTTTCAACGGCTCTGGACAGTTCCTGGTTCTCCACCATTTCCTGCTCCAGTTTCTCAAAAGCATCATCATTGAACAAATCACTCACTGCGAGTTCTCACCCTTTGACCTCGTCAAGTGTTTTGTCGTCACAACTTGGGCAGTACCCGTTGTTGTCTTCCCACTTGCTTTGAGGGTTTGAGGAATCGCAGTTAGGACACTTGACGTTGTTTGAGTTAGAGGTCTGCGATGCCTTTTCGCGTTCCTCCCGCTCTTCTCTCTCCTTACGAAGAGTCTCAAGCTCCTTTCTTGCCGATTCTAATTCCTTTTTCTTGTCTCTGTATTTCTCCTCCCACTTGTCCACTTTCTCTTTCTCGCCTTCGTGTTCCTGATACCCAATCGTGTTCCTGTACTCTTCCTCAGTAAGATCTGGAACATCCTTCGTCGGTTCCAGGATGATTATCGGGAAGTCTCCTGAGTGATCATCGATCCTCTTGATATTCTTCTGAGGATCCAAGGCATATGGGAACTCCTTCTTCTTTGAACGCCGCGCTAGCTTACTTGGATGCGTATTTAGCATCTTTACTACAGGTTTTTTACGACCGGGATAATTCTCCGAGTCTTTTAATTTGTCGAGACCTCCAAAGTACTCGCCGTGGAATTTGTCGATTACGAATCCTTCTTTTGCCATAGCATAGATTACCTCAAATCAAAATAGACCGAAGCCACTGTCCTCATCATCGTCATCAGACAGCGCCATTTTTTCTCTAAGCGGTTTTGTGTCCCTGAGACGGACGTAGTACCATGATTTTGCTTCCCTCTTCTCCCAGTACAAGGCCAGTACTGCGAATGCGAGAAGCAATTTATATACATCGCCCGAGAAATCCTCATCCGATGCTCTTTCCTGAGCCTGTTCAAGTTTCTCGTCTTTATCCTCGAGTCTCTGCTTCCATTTCTGGTCGATATCCTGTTCTACTTGTCTCGGGAAGTACAGACCCATACTGTCCCCGATCTCGTCCATACTGTCGATGTTCTTCATCAAGATCTGGTAGGAGACATTCAAGGCAGCCTCGCCGCAGTTATCGCTGTTCGTCGGCGTGAACCTGATCGTCTTGTTGAACACACCTACTGTTTTCTCCTCAGGGACAGGGCAGTCAAGATAACTGCCGCTGAACGTCTTCTTCTCCACCGGGACATGCTCGCCTTCGGGATCGAAGCTGAGCTCTCCATTGAACCGTTCCGCCGTATTACTGTATACGAATAGGTCAAGATCAGTCGGCCCGTTCACCGTCACAGTCGAGCCTTCTTCCCTGAGAAATTGCTTCCCAGAATCAGTTAGTACAGCCAGTGTCCATGTCTCGTTAGGACTCTGCAAAGGCTGACTGAACGATTCCAGCTCTACATTCATCCTGGTAGACCGATTTATGTCTCCAAATCTCTCCGAGATCTCTGTCTCCACACGATAATTATTCAACTCGATAGAACCAGAATCCAGATTCACTGCGTTTAGAGGCCTTACCGTGTATTCTGAGGTGAAGTTCACTTTGTTTCCGGCCTCGTCAACAACCGTGCCGTCGACGATGTACGTCCCATTCTCGTCGCCTGACGGTGTCGCCGTCCAGAGATCAGTGTTGTTCTGATGGGTGAACTCTAAGTCTTGTACAGACCTGTTTTCCTCAGATCCGTTGATGGTCACTGTCTCCAAGACTTCGGCCTGGACTGTTTCCACACCGATGTTGTCGGAGGCCTGAACAGCGAACTCACTAGGAAAACCAGCTTCAAAGCTCGGCGTCTCAACCGACTCTACTTCAGGCGTCGTATTATCCTTGAACTGGAACCTGAGCGGGACTTCCTGATGATCTCCGTACTCACCGGTCAGGTTCAGAACTCCGGTGTAATTCCCGTATTCTGTGGTTCTCGGCACTTGGTAGGATAATACGATCCTGCTGTCTACACCTGGGAAGACCGTGGTCTCCTCAGTGACGTCGAGATACTGTGAGAGGTTTCCGGAGATATCCGTCGAAACAGTTGTATCCGTATTTCCGCGAAGGGCGATGCTCTGGTTCGTGAATCTGCCTGAGGTTCCGACGCTTACTGTGCGCTCGATCCTGTCTTTGGTGAGGGACCAGTTCGTGTATCTTTGAAGATTCAGCTTGTAGCTGTGACTGTAGTTGTTTTCGAGTTCGACTTGTCCAGTGTAGTTCTGTGGCGGGAAATCAAGCGAGATATCAGCTACAATCGAATCGTTCTGTACCTGCATAGTGAATGGAAACGTGTTCTGGGATATGTTCGAGCCATTGATCGAGGAGTTACTGTCGATAACTGTCTCGTTCAAGGGCTTTACCGTGGTTTCTCCGGTGTGAGTTGCTGCTGTGAATGTTGTTAAAAGTGCAAAAGAGATTGCTGCAAGTAGTATTTTCCCAGTTTTCATATATCGAGTACCTCACGGATCTCTTTGAATAGTGACTCAGGAATTATTACTACATCATCTCCGGGCTCAATGCTGCAACCGGAAGGGACTGTAAGCAGTTTCTGTCCGTTAGCGCTTCTTTCCCAGACCGTTCCGGTTCCGTATTCTGCGTTTCTTAGTTCACTTAGGTCGTGGTCAAGCCCGTCATCCATGACTACTGTTAATTAAAGTGGTAAGTACTACTTTTAAAGGGGAAGGCCTCCAGTTACTCCAGAGTCGAGTTACCTACACCTGACGCAGTCGAGTTCGTCACATTACCCCCGCTAACCGGATCAAAAAACGGATTCGCTCGCTCGAACTCAAACAGTTCAGGCAGATTCGACAAGGCCTCAAACGTGCCAGTATCCGGAACCCATCCGGTCGCAGCAAACACGACCAGGAAATAAATCACGATACTGACCAGTACGATGTAGATCGGAGGAATGTTCTCTCCGAACGCTCTTACACTGATATAGTAGAAGGCCTTGAAGTACCAGAGAACGTGAGCACCAGCGCTGACTACAGCAAAACCGATAACAAGATACTCCATCCCGGAAGCACCGGAAATACTCTGCAACTCCGCTATCGTGGTCTGAATACTCTGGCCCAGAATCGTACCGTAGGACAGTATGACTGGTGCCGGAGACCCCTGCTCAATCGCCAACTCGATCTTCTCTTTATGTTCGAAAACCAGAATACTTGCTAGGACACTCCAACCCCACAGCCCCAAGTTCCGCGAAAACAGGGCCTTGATACGGAACAACGCCTTGAAAACTGCGAATTTCCCTATCTTGAATACTGTGAACAGCGTTTTCAGTAGTTTCCAGAGAACCAAGAGAAGTGCTCTACCTGCGATACTTCTTCACCTGTTCAGAAGGCTGCAGGCCGAGCACAGGGTACGTTGATTACAGGACTGGAGATCGTCGATAGTGAGCTGGATATTTTCACCGCAACTTTGGCAGGGCCTGAATAGTATGGGATTTTGACGGGTTATCACAAAATTCTCCCTTGCATAGAATTTCTTTTTAGTACTTTAAAAGGTGAAGTGCTCCTTTGGGTAGGGTTCTTAACTCCTATTTAGTTTATACTCGATATGCCGGATTCTCTGGACTACGTCGTCCAGGACCCTGTCGACTACGACCTCTACGATAGTTCCTCTTGGAACGACATCGACGGATTCCTGGAGCAAAGCATCCGCAACGAGAAGGAGCGGTTGGAACAGCAGCTGGAACAGATCTACCGCCAGCTCGATGAGCGAAAAGAGATCCACGAGGAGAAGATAGAATCGATTGAAGCTGAGATCCGCAGGCAGAAAGATCGGTTAGAGTCAGCTAACAGAGCTCCAGGAAATGACGACGTCAAGATTCGGAACCGGTTACAGGTACTGTACCAGGAAAAGTGGGAAGCAAAGGAGTCTGTCTGGCAGGACAAGCAAGATCTCCTTGAGGAAAAGCGAGATCTGGTACAGGAACTTCAGGAACTGGACGAGAGCAGAGACCTCGAAGAACTACTGTAAACCACCTACTCCGGAACTGGAAACCTTCTTTGAAATGTCTCGTCCGAAATTTCTTCTTCAAGTCTTTCTTTATCAGATTCTCTTACTTCTTTGGCCAAATTCGATGGAGTAGGACCCGGAGCACCACCAATATCAGTGGCATCAAAGAGCTCTGAAAACAATTCCTCGTTATCAATGACTTCTGCGAGTTGTTCTTTGCTCAACACTATTACTGAATACGGCTCGCAGCTGTCCATCCTCGAATCAGAATAAAAATACACAACGCTGTGTTTACTTGGAGGGCTGCCGCCAAGAACACCTTCTGTAACTTCTTCACTCTCTGGCTTTGGAATAGTAACCCTGCTACCTTTTTCTAACTTGTAAGACCGATTGTTAATCGTAATGAACCGACCGCCATTTGTATAATCGCTTGATAGAAACGCATAGCCAGCCTCCTTATCGTATCCCCACCAAGTAGAAGAATCATTCCCAGAGTCCATCACTACTCCATCCCGGAAGTCCTCAGGAATCGGAAGTTTACCTCCAACACTTACCCTTGAAGACTGAAGATCCCACTCGAAACTATCTCCGTCCGAATCTTCGTCACCCATTTAGAAATTTCTAACTGGGTAGAATACTATAATCTTCCGCAGAAACCCCACCATCTCTAAGAGCCGAACTAAACAGAACAACCTCTATAATCCCCTAAATCGATCCCTCTAACCTGCTATCAACAGCTAAAATATTCTAATTTTGATACTTTTGTTGTATCCAGCCCGTTGTAGTTGAGAGTGCATGGCTTCCAACCTGCACCAAGGCTTGAAACACGGACTGAGTAAGGCCTTTCCGGCGGTAGTCGCATTGGCACTGTTAACTAATCCGGTGGCAGCGCAGTCAGCGACAGAAGATTGTACGATTCCGAGTTCGCTGCAACCCTTGTTTGACCTGCTGAACACAGTGGAGGTGCTGGCCTTTACCGGAGGAGTTGCACTCGGCGTTATCGGGATGTCCGTAGCAGGCCTGATGATCGCAGGCCCGTTCGGAGAAGACTGGGTCCGACGCGGAAAGCAATTGGCGAAGAACACGATTCTGGGAGTCGTCATCCTCGCGTCCGCAAACATGGTGGTGGCCTTCCTGATCAGCCAACTCAGCCCCAGCTTCTGCACCTAACCCATGAAGAGACCGATAACCACAGTGTTGGGCGCACTGCTGCTGATAGGGACTCTTACAGCTCCCGTAGCCGCTCAAGCCGGTGAAAATACGACCACCCCACCCGGCGACGATGAAGACGGCCCTATTATCGACCTTAGTGGAGTTACTGGAGCGATTGAAGACCTGATCGAGGACTTCCAAGAGTTCACCGGTAGCTGGGATGAAACCCTGAAAGAGATCCTGATCGCAGTAATCTTTGAACCCTTCAGGCTTGTCGCCCAGCAACTTCTCAACTTCCTCTCGATCATCCTGATGCACACGCCCGACATCTACCCGAACCCAGCAGTCGAAGACGTCCACAGCGACGTCTTGCTGGTCACCTACCTGCTGTCCGGGATCGGCTTCATGATAGCAGGTCTTCTCTACATCACAGGACCGCTATTCGGAATTTCCTACAGCGAGGTCCGAATGGTGTTACCGCGGATAGGAGCAGCACTGATATTCTCCACAATCTCGCTGCCCCTGCTTCAGTACGCCGTAGAACTGAGCAACGCACTGGTGTACGCCTTCGCCCCAGCCCAGCTATCTATGAGCATCACGGAACTAGCAGGCCTCTCCACAGGACTTGTCTTGGCCTGGGTCGTCAACTCTGCGTTGCTTCTCGTGGTCGTGGTGATGTTCATCGTCAGGAACGTCTACATCATGTTCGTCGCCGCGATAAGCCCACTACTGGCGTTGGCCTGGAGTATTCCGAAGGCGAAGAGATACGCGGATACGTTCATCGCCGGCTGGTGGACCGCACTCGCAATGGCACCGCTGGACATGCTTGTCCTGAAGTTCAGCTTCGCAATGCTGGAAGGAAACGGAGCCAGCATCCCGGCCAGTATCTCAAACTGGATACTCGGAGTAGCCGCCTTCTCACTCCTCATCCTCGTCCCGTACCAGCTCTACGGAGCAAGTCAAGCAGCTATCGGACAGGCATACGTCGTCAGCCAGGGAGTGAAGAGCCGAGCTAAGCAGGCCTACCGCTACAAGAGAGGCAGAAACAATGGACAGGATACTGACTTTGATCTCTCCCAGGATGAGGCCCGCCGACTGAAGTCGTACAGGCGGAAGAAGCGGCAGCAATCGGACGAGTTCCGCAGCAACTGGAGTGATAACAATGACTGAGAAGGTACGGATGCCGGCGGATCTGGGACAGGTCACGCTGAAACTCCTCGGTAAATTCGACTCGAGAGATCTCGCTAGATTCGGTCTTCCAACCAGCATCGCATTCCTCTACATCTACACCGCTTCAAACCCGTCTATCACAGCCTATGCAGTGTTCGCTGCTTCAACTGTCTTCGGCAGCACCTGGGCGATCTGGAGGCCTTGGGGACGTCCTCTTGATCAGAATCTGTACCAAGCCCTGCGCTGGACGACGCAAAAGGAGATCGACGTAACTCCTGAAGTAGAACAAGGTCTGATCAAGGCAGGTGACTCAGTCACTGCACTAATCGAAGTTGAACCCATCAACCTGGAGCTAAAGTCTGGAAGCGAAAAAGCTGCACTCCACAAGCTGTACCAAGACCTGCTGCAGACCGTCGACTACCAAGTCACGGTTTACAGCACTCAGAGCCCGATCGACCTCAAAACCCATCTCAACGAACTGGATACCAGCGACAAAGTCCAGGAAAGCTACAGCGACTACTGTCACCGCCTTCAGGAGGCAGGACAGAACAAGACAACCCACTATGTCTCAGTCCGGGTTGAAGACGGAGATATAGAAGAACTGGAGAACCGTGTCGACGAGATCCAGGAGCAATTGAACTCGGGAGGCCTCACCACAAACAGGGTATCTCAGTTCGAAGGAAACGAAGTCAAGCCAACTCCCGAGGTGAACCACAACAACCTCACCTATCCTGACTCGGAGAACAGGACGTCCAGCAAGACAGTCTGCGTCTCCGAGTACCCGGGTGACGTTGATTTCAGCTGGATAACTCAGCTTCTCCAAGTCGAAGGCCTGGTTGATGTCACGCAGGTTGTGAATCCGAGAGAGGCAGCAGATACTGTTTCCAGTCTTCAAAAGCTGGAGAACAAGGCTGAAGCGGAGAACGACTCATTGGTCAGGAAAGGCTACGGAAGCAGTAGAAGGCTGGAACGCCTGCTTGACGACGTTGACTGGTTCCAGAACCTGCTGGCAGATCAAGACGACCAACCTGTAGAATACGGTGTCTACATCACCGTCTACGGAGAAAACGATGAGGCCTGTGAAGCCACGCTGAGACAGGTCCAGAACCGGTTGAAAACACTCGGCATCAAATACCGGAATACGGCTCTCCGCACCGACCAAAGTCACTACACGACGATGCCAGGCCTTCCTGATAAGCTGGATGAAGGACTACTGGTTCCAGCGGGAAGTGCAGCAAGCGGATTCCCATTCACGTCGACGTCCAGCATCGACGAAAACGGAGTGCTCTTCGGTGTCGGAAACTCGACTGACGCCTCCATAATCCTTGACCGGTTCAAATGGAACGCCGGACATCAAGTACTGGCCGGAGCTACCGGATCCGGGAAAAGCTTCTACTCGAAACTGCTCCTGCTCCGCTCCAGCCTAATCTACGACAACCTACAGATCAACATAGTTGATCCAAAGCCGGAGTACGGCGAGATAGAGAAAGTTCTCAGGAACTACGCCTCTGTCAACCGGTTCGAGTTCAAGGGATCTGTCAGCGATGACGCACAAGAGCTCATTCAACACGTCGAAGAAGCCTATCACAGCGCTCAACAAACCAGTGCAAAGACGATCGTCGTCGTAGACGAAGCTCACCGCCTCCTCAAAACTGAACAAGGAGCCTCAGTCCTCTCTACCCTAGTCAGGGAGGCACGCTCCTCAAACACAGCAGCCACTCTCATCACCCAGACAATCAACGACTTCTACCGCACCGAAGACGGCGAAGACATTCTGAAGAACATTCCCTGTAAGGCCCTCTTCGCCCACGAAGAAGCGGACAACAGGCCTGCAGAAGCATTCAACCTGTCTACGGTCGCGGAAACTTCCCTGTATAATCTAGCGAAAGGCGATCAAGACTCTACGGATTACAGTCAGGCGATTCTCTCAGTCAGCAACCAGTTCGAATCTGAAATCAAGGTGGAGGCCTCCGACGTTGAGGCATCGATCATCGAGAAAGGAGAGATCGCGGACAACATCTCTCCTGCTTACAGCGACTTTGAGAAAGACCACAACGGAGAACACAGCTTCTCTGAGATCTCTGAAGAAGCTCAAAATGCCGAAGAAGATACTAACTCTATCATTGAGTCTCTATCTCGTATAGACCTCCCTGCTCTCTCTTGGCCCTCCCTGTCAAGTAACAGCGATAACGCCACACCGTCTGAACCCTTGAAAAATGATAGTAACAGTAACGACACGACTGCAGAGACCAGCTTCGGTATCCCTAACTGGATTAAAGGGCTGGCGATTGCAGGTGGTTTATTCCTAGGTATAACCTTTGTCATAGCATTAGCCGCCGTTAGTTCCGACAACCTCGTCGAATCCAATTCGATATTCGGTGTGATAGCTAAACTGATTCTGACATTTAGTATCAGTACACTGCTTCTCTACTTCTGTTTCAGCTTGGTAGATGCCTACAACGCTGTCAAGGAGGCCTGAAAAGCTATGAGCATCAGAAATCGTCTCTACCACGACCACGTCACCCTCGAAGAGGAACAAGCAGAGAGGCTGAGCTACAGCAGCGAAAACTGGTACAACGTCGAAGTCAGGCCTCCGAAAGACGAGGATCTGCCTGCAACCCTGGACAACTTCGCCGCCGGGATTCGAGAGCTCCAAACCAAGTGGCTGAAACTGAGAAACGCCTCACCTACCATAGCATTCGAGATCCGGAGACACACTCCCGACAAACTCACGTTCCAGTTCTCCACGCCCACAAAGAGGCTGGAGAGGAAGGTCAGAACCCAGCTGTCGAATCAGGTGCCGAGTGTCGAGTTCGATGAAGGTGTCGAAGGCCTTCCAGGAGGTGAAGAATCCACGGCTGGCGGCGGCTTCCTGACTTCGGGACGTAGAGACTGGTATCCCTTCCGGACTGATTTCGACGACCCACCCGTCAACTCGCTGGTCTCCACCTTCCACCGACACGCGATGCAGAATACGAGCTTCGTCGTCCAGGTACTGTTCAAGCCAGTCGTCGGAGAACGTGTTCAGCGCTGGCTGTGGAAGAAACAGGCCTACAAGCAAATCCGTTACCTGAAGAAGGAGAAAGAACAGCTCTGGGGATCTAGATCTCCGACAAAGCGGGAGAAACGGCAGGCCGACGCCATCGAGGCCAAGGCCGGGAACAGCCGGTTCCACACCAGTATCCGGTTCGCCGTCCTCGGCGCTGAAGAGTACACGAAAAGCCGGGTGAAAGAGCTCGCAGGCAGCTACAACACCTACGAGAACCCGGAGACAGGGCAGTACCTCGACACCGTCACCGTTGAAGCCCTGCGAGAGCAGCGGATCTTCGACTTTCTCCAGGCAGTAGCCGACAGGAAGTACGCGGGTTGGGGCCGGAAATTCCAGGCCTCACTCAACGAGCTTGCTGCATTCGTATCGCTTCCAGACAACAACCGCGAGAACATCCAGTTCGCCCAGCCATGAATCCCGAAGAAGTCCAAACCCTGATCAGCAGCACAGAAAACCTGAGTACGACGTATCTCGGCAGCCGAGAAAGTGACCTCGGTGTCGAGGAGAACATCGGCCTCAGTGACGACAAACGCCTGACGCACGTCCTGAACGTCGGGCCGACCGGATACGGCAAGTCACAGCTAATGACCCACGTAGGGTTGCAGGACGCCGAGAAAGACCACGGAATCGCCATCGTGAACCCGAAAGGCGATCTGATAGACGAGTTCCTCGCCAAGCTCCCTGAGGATCGTGAGGACGACGTCGTCTACATCAATCCAGCACATGATCCAGTGACGCCGATCAACGTCCTCGATCCCTACGTCTCCGAGGAAATGTCTGAAGCACAGAAGGAGAATCAGAAAGAGATTATCGTCTCCGACCTCATCGATCTCTTTAAACGGCAGAGCGAGAACTGGGGCGACCAATTCGGACGTGTCCTCGAAACCCTGCTCAGGGCACATCTCGACCTGAACATCCAGAAAGACGCCGGCAACAGCTTACTCGACGTCTTCCGGTGCGTCGTCGACCAGGACAGCCTCACCGAGCTGATCGACGAGACTGAGGACGAAATCATTCGAGAGCAACTCGTCCGAGTCAAGGAAGATATGAGCAGCTACGAGATGGAACCCCTACAGCGCCGGCTGAACGACTTCGTGATGAACCCAACCATCCGAAGAGTCATCGGCCCTGAGGAGTCTGGGATTGACTTCCGTGAAGCCGTCGACGAAGGTAAGATAGTACTCGTCGATATCCAGAAAGGAGAGGTCGGAGAGACGGTCTCACAGCTGGTGGGTAGCATCGTTATCACGAAGATCTGGGCTGCGGCTCAAAGCCGGGTTACACAGCCGGCGGAACACCGGACGCCGTTCTACCTGTACGTTGATGAGCTGCAGAACTTCGGAGGGGAAGGAAGCAACTTCACAAAGATCCTGTCCGAGGCTCGAGAGTACCGTCTCGGTTGCTGGCTCGCCACGCAGTACCTC
Organism: Natrinema sp. H-ect4; assembly: GCF_041894845.1. NCBI lineage: Archaea > Methanobacteriati > Methanobacteriota > Halobacteria > Halobacteriales > Natrialbaceae > Natrinema > Natrinema sp. H-ect4. Next base: position 71,799 of record NZ_JBHDYC010000009.1, on the reverse strand, counting down.
CATCAACTGGCGACGGATATGCGGCGGGCAGTCACCAACAACTGCCGTACCAAGATCGCGTTCAACCCCAGCGGAAGCGAAGATGAAAATCGGATCGCAGGAATGTTCCAAGGTCTCTCCAAGCAGCGTTTGAAGGCCTTAGGGAAGTTCCGTGCGGCAGTGCAGAAGCCGAGTGAGAAAAGCCATAACTCGGCTACGTTGTTCGACACGTATCCGCCATGGGAGGCTGACTACAGCGACGTCGACCAGCTCAAAGAGGACGGAACGGTCGCTACGTCACAGGGAACCTCACAGGTCAAGGCCTCTCAGAGCCTCGGACAGGGTAACAACGCTGGAGGGGACAAGCACCGCGAACTGCTGGCAGAAGCGAAGAAGCAACTGAGTGAACGTGGCTTCCAGGTCAATCTGCTGTACCAAGATACGGGAGATGACAAGCCGGACGGTCACGTCCACATGCCGGATGGAGGTATCGCTCATCTCGAAGCAGAACATTCGACTCTGTCTCGCCCGGTCAAAGTCCTGCGCAACCTGAAACGGGCTACTGAGGAAGATCGTGAGGTGTTCTACGTCGTCGAGGAAGGGAAGGCTGCCAAGCTGCAGAACATCGTCGACGATCCGAAGAATCGCCGCGGAAATGAGTACGAGGATGATGAAGGCAACTACAGCTACTACACCGATGAGGAAGGTGAGGAGTTCACCGAGTTCGGGGATCTCGAGGACAGCGAGTACCGTGTGATCGAAGTCGGTGAAGGAGAACTGCAGGTCCACGATGAAGCGGTTGAGCCTGAGTGCCCTGCGCTTGGGGAGAATAGCGAGGAGGAGCTGGAGTCGTTCTGCCTGCACCGGGAGGAAGATGGGTTCTGCACTGAGCTTGAGCAACAGTGCGTCCTGCTGGAAGAAGGAGAATGATGGAGGAAGAGATCTTCGATCAGGTTCGGGACAAGGATCACGTCGTTCTCCAGCACGTCGAGGAGGGACGTGACGATGTCCAGAAGATCACTGCGGAGACCACCTTGGAGAACCACCATGTCTCCTACAGCTTCGATAAGCTCGAAGATCTCGGCCTGGTCGTAGTGAATAAGCCGGATAAGATGGTTGAGAGAGTGGTTGACGGACAGAAGCGAGTGTTCCAGCATCCGAAGCAGGCAGAGTTGAGCGATGAGGGCCTGAAGTACCTGGAGGAATCTGATTCCGAGGATGTGACTGAGTACGAGGACATGAGTCACGGAGAGCTGGTTGAGCGAGTTGTAGATCTCGAGCAGGAAGTGGATGAGTTGAATGAGTCGTTCAGGTTGTTCAAGAAGCAGATTCAGCAGAAGATGGGGTAGCCCAACCCCCTCATTTAAAAGAGTGTAAGTATAGTGTCAGTATTATAAATGGAACGAGACTCGATCAAGGAAATACTCTGGAAATTCCCCCTAAGCGGGAGAGAAAAACAACTCGAAACACTCACAGCCTATTTCGAAGCCAAGAAAACCCAGAGCAAAGTCAACGCAGCCGACACCGTCGGCATACACCACACGACAGCCACATCCATCGAAGAAACATACGAGGAACTGACCCAGCAGGAGAAAACAGAACTGAACAGAGTCCTCCTCCACAACCAGATCGAGGACAACAGCCAACCGGAGACAGGGGAAAAAGCCGTTCCTGCCCATAAGGTCAATTCGAGACCTTTCGTAGGGTGATATCAGGTTCAGACTTTTGACAGCGAAAATCTTCAAGAAGCGCAGTAACTGCAATATGCAGCTACGACCGGAAGACACCCATTCGTGACGGATGCGATGAAGCTTGGTTATCTCCCCGGGAACCGTGAAGACAGCAACTACCAATTATCGGAGGAGCACGTCAACGTCGATATTTTTGAAGGATTCTTGGATAATGACTACGAGGACCCTGACCTAGACCGTTTCTTGGAGGAATGGCGTAATCGTAGGCCGCAGGTAGCTGTTATCGGAGATGCCTACAACTCAGAACAGGCCGAGAAGTATCAGCAAGTGATCGACGAACTCGTTGAAGAATTTCCATACCGTCGTTTTATCGTCGCTCCGAAGTGCCAGGAGGCCTTCGACGTTCTCGACCCAGAAAACACTACACTGGGATACGCGAACGGTGACAGCCCTGTTCAGGCAGAGGATCTCGGACCTGCAAAATTCCGTGGCTGGGACGTCCATCTGTTAGGAGGGAACCCTCACGAGGCCTACAACGCTATACAGAAGCTGACCCAGCCAACCTTAGACGACAGCAATCCCGCTAACGTTGTCGGATACGACTGTAACCTACCTTTGCGGATGGCCCACTGGGAGTACTGGACACCGGAAGGATGGCAGGACAACGGACACATGACACCCCGGGAAACCGCCCGCCGATCCTACGAAGAGATCAAAAATTTTCTTCGAGAGAAGCACATTTGGCCGAAAACCGAACCCGTAGAACTGTATGGACAGCCGACTGAGGAACCAGACGAATACTTGTGGATGGACGACGGCGGCGACCCCATCAGTTCCCTGGAAGAACTGGAGAAGGCCTACGTCGATGAATACCAGGAAAAAGGAAAACTCGCCTTCCAAAGCGAGTCGCACAAGAAGTTTATCGAGTACCGAGAAGACCTGACCCGAGTATAGAGGTTACTCGTTCTCTTCGAGTATCTCCTCGATCTCGTCCCAAGCCTGCTCCCATTTCTTCGAGTGAATCTTCCGCTCCCAATCCTTCTCAGAGACAGGAACATCTTCATCATCCACCTGCGACCGGACCTTGTCAACAGCTTCCTGCACCTTTCCTTCCTCAACCCGGAGCTCATCTACAGCATCTACTAAGATTTCCTCATTCTCAAGGAGGAACTCGACGAAAAACTCTCCGAACGGGGTCAAATCATACGTCTTAGAAGAGTCCTCAGGCCTGTAAAGCAGCTCACAGTCGATTAGCTTTTCCAAATGGTCTTGCATTCCACCGCGTGTGATATCCAAGAACTCTGCAATCTCGTTCAACGACTTATCCTCGTATAACCCGAGTAGAAGCGCTAGACGAGCCTCGTGACCCAGGCCCTGAAACAGAGAGGCCACGGCCTCGAAATCATCCTTGTTCCACTGCTCAGGCCTCATTGTCTCTAACGATACGAGGAACTTCCTAAAAAGGCGTTTGGAAAACTTTGTATCTTCCATTGGTTCTGAAAACCCCTTGTTTAGGGAAACACCTAAATCTGGGGAAGCATAAAGGACTTGGTGAAGAGGTGAAAACGGTGTGAGCAATACAGTACTGATCGCCTCCATAATCGGAGGTGGAATCGCATCAGCATCCGCAATCAAAGGCCTTGAACGAGGAAGAGGCTGGATAGGACTGCTGTTCATCGCTGCAGCGGCGGTGACCGGAGGCCTTGTAGTAGGGATGGGTGTGCTGGTCTTCAACCCGGATATCAGCACGTTCAGTATCTGTCTACAGTGTCCGGACGAATCCTTGTTCAACACTCAGCCAGACACCCGGTTTGGCGAGGCCGTGTTCTCAAGCATCGGTGCCAGCCTGGGAGCAGGCCTGACAACGTACTTCTTCGAACCAGAGAGCCAATGAACCTGAGAAAATGGATGTTCAGCGATACAGAGGAACAGGTCAAGGAGCCTGTCGAGGTCGGAGGCCTTGAACTGGATCCGGATGGAGAAGTGCTTGAGTCCGGGTTCGAGCTCGACGAGTTCCAGGAAGACATTGAGGAACGGGAGGAGTTCATCGACCAGCTGCAGAGAGATATCGACCGTCACCGGAAGAAGAAAAAACGGGCTGTTGAACGGGCTCGAGAGGCTGAAACCCAGTCTGAGAAAGAGGACTACATGGTTGAGGCGAAGGAGCACAAAGTCCTGAAGCAGAAGAAAAAGAAGGTTCTCAACCACCTGAGGAAGGAGAAGCTGATGCTGAAGAAACTGAAGCTTCAGCATATGCAGGACAACATCGGTTCCGGCCTTGACTCCGAACTGGATATCGATGTAGGCCAGCTCCCGACGAGCGATATCGAATCTGCTATCGAGGAAAGCGATGACGACCTGCTGGAAAGTCGGGACAACATCCAGGACATCGAGGACTCACTGGAGGTCGCAGACAGTGAAGCAGCAGGCCTTGACCTAAGTGACATCGAGGAAGAGGTCGAGGACGACGTCGACAGTCACGAGGAAATCCAGTTGGAGGATCGAAGTCTGCAGACTGAGGAGGAGATCGACCAGGCGATAGAGGAAGAGCTTCAGAAACTTGAGGACCTATGACGGGGCAAGGAAAGCTTCTGGAGAAGAAATTCCTTGAGAAATTCAAGGACTTCGTCCGGAAGGCAGAGGAAGCCGACACTGCCAAGGAAACCGAGGAGAGGCTGGTGAAGGCAGCTGTACAAGCAGAGTACCTGGCCGATCAGAAAAGCGGGGAGCAAGCCCAGAAATGGCAGAATCTGGCCGACAAGTCCCGACAGAAAATCCGGCGGACAGACAACCTCGATACCAGTCCAACGAACAGGGACAGAGGGCTAAACCGTAGTAGAAACAGTCAGGACCAGGAAGAGCTCTCGAACGAAGGCCCTGTCGAGTTTCGAGAACCTCCCGACCTGTCCTTCGATGATGTCGGCGGGATGAACAACTTGATCGCTACCTTCAACGACAGCATCATCAACCAGATCGAGGACTCGCCGTACAGAGAACCGTTAGGAGTCTCACCGACGAACGGAGTTCTCCTGCACGGACCACCAGGCACAGGAAAGACGTACATCTCCAAAGCATTGGCCGGAGAGCTCGGATACAACTATGCAAGTGCGAAGGCCAGCGACCTGTTCAACCGGTACGTTGGAGAAACTGAGAAAAACGTCGACGCACTGTTCCAGCAAATCGAAGAGAACCAGCCGTGCCTCGTCTTCATCGACGAACTGGAATCAATTGCCTCTAGCAGGCAATCGCTGGCCGATACAACAGGGTCACAGGCCTATACGCAGGCAGTGTCGCAGATGCTTCAAGGCCTCCAGGACTTGCAGGGGACGGACGCTGTTGTTGTAGCGGCGACTAACATGCTCGATTCCGTTGACGGCGCTATTAGGAGAAGCGGCAGATTCGACGAGAAGATAGAGGTCCCGCCTCCCGACAGAGAAGCACGTCAGGAAATCCTGCAGATTCATCTACAGGAGAAGAAGACGGCAGGTAGCTTCAACTGGGAGAAGCTGGCGGAGGCCACTGACGGATTCACCGCTGCTGACCTGAAGAAATGTGTTGACGCAGCTGCTCAACAGGCACACATCGAGTCCTTGGAAAAACAAAGTCTTCAGCCAATCAACCAGCAACATCTCACTTCGGAAATTCAGGAGACAGAACCCAGCCTGAGACACTGGCATCAAGGAAAATGAGTGAAACAACGAACTTCTGCAAAGCTTACGAACCAGATTCGACGACCCAGAAAACTTGAACGAAAACCTATGAGCCATCCCAAAGAAGAAGTCAAGAAAGTCAAGAAGCGGCTTAAAAACGGAAACAACAAGAAGGCAGTCGAACACCTGAACTATCTAATCCACGGATTAGAAAAACAAGACAGAGGAGACAGCCTCGACAGCTTCATTCGAGATCTGAAAAAAATCAAAAACGAGGCGATGGTAGATGTTGAAACTGCGTTGAAGTACTGTGACGATGTATTGGGGGAGCTAGACCCGGGTTCAGGTAGCTCTAGGTCTAAATCCAGCAGTAGCGACTATAAAATAGAAGATGAGATCGGAGCCGATTCACAAGACGAAAATAAAGAACTGATCAAAGCATCAGATATCGTTATGAATGATCAAAGCCATATTGAAGAGGAGATAGAACGACTGCAGAAAGAAATAATGATTATGGAACAGAAAATGAAAGAACTTGAAGACGACTAAAGATGGCGAAAACAGCATTCTCGACAGAACAGCTGAAGCAGGCTGTCGACCCTGAACCAGTCGAAAGAGTCTGTGACACTATTTTGGAGACAGCAGACAGCACCAGCGACGACCTGAACAAACTCTCACAGGCCATAGTCTATCACCGGTTCATCCGCTTCCAAATCACAGACAGCGCTCAAGGAGAACTGAAACCTCCGGAAGTGACCGCGACAGAGCAAAGAGGAGGTCGATCGGACCAAGTCGTTCTCCTGGCCTCAATGCTTCTAAGCAAAGGAATTACCTGCAGAATCCTGAAAGCGAGTACTTTCAACAAATCGGTCTACACTCTTGAGGTCCTCGTCGACAACGAATCTGAAACCCAGGCTGTCGGCGTCGACGCCAAACAAGAATACCGGTTCAAAGAGAGTAACCAGCGAGAAGGACTGTACTGGACACCTGCCGACCCACAACTCTGTCCCCGCCCCGGTAAACTGGGAGATCTCAAAGAGGAAGACCTAATCACAAAGAAGTCCGAAAATGGCCGTCGACTCTACGAATGGAGGAACTCGGAAGACTCGGTGACGATCTGCCCGTGAAATCAGTTCTCCAGCTGGGCGAAGTACTCAGCGTCTAGTTCCCTGACCGGTACCACGTCAACACTCGAAGTACCTGAATCCAGATCCTCCAGCTTGTTCTGCAGATAACTCTCTACCGACGATGAACCTGCAGCAACGACCACAAGGTCACACCTCTCAGAATCCTTTTCTACATGGTCAATCTCTCTTTCGTTCTCACCTAATGCGACCTCCACCGCAACCTCAAATCCAGAGCTGTTGCCGTAGACATCGATATCATAGTACTCCCTCTTCGCAGCGAACCCAGCTTCTTCCAACATCTCCTTGAACATATGCTGCCAGTACCTATGTTCTATTCCTCCACGACCCACTCTTTCAAATTCGATATCGTGCTTTTCCAGGTATTCACGGCCTCTCTCCGGTATTTCCAGAAGAGTTAGACTCGAGTTTTCCTTTTTGGCCTTGCTCTCCTCAATCAAGCCCTCTTCCATCAGTTCCTTCTTGGCCCTGTGCCCTGTGCCGTAGCTGGACATCTTCTCATACCTTTCAGATACTCCGATGAACGGATTTTCCACTATATCCTTCAGAAGCTGCAATGCAGTATCTGAAATCGGTTCTTCCACGATATCATCGTCGCTGCTCTCCTCTTCGGATTCAGTACCGCCTGTTTCCGCGGTATCCACGGTTTGTGAAGAAGAGGAATCAAGTGGTTGGAAAGAAAGACTTTGCCACTTATCGCCCATCTCCGAAATTAGGTCATCATCGGTAACGTCTTTCTTCAACTCGAAGTCCGGAAGTCGAACAGGGACAGGCTCCTTCTCTCCCTTCTGGATAACAGCTTGACCTATTCCCAGCTGTTTCGCCCAACGCTTCTGCAGTCCATCCATCTTCAGAGACTCCGCTATCGATCTGAACTCCTTCGCGTCACCTGTCGCCAGCAAGATCTTCGTGTAGGTGTTTGCCTTGATCGAGTCTGTCAGTTTGTTCGCCTCCTGGTCTGCAGCTATCAACGATTCCTCGAACTCACGGAGCTTGGCAATCTTATCATCGATCTCCGGTAGACCGGAAGCTACCTGCTGCTCCTTGTAAGCAGAGAAAATCTTCTTCGCCTCATCCAGAAACGTGACGTGCCGTACCCTGCCGCCTCTATGATTCTGCGCCTTCCTGTATTCATATATCCAGGCGATCAAGATCTCCATCAGAAAGTTCTGAGTCCACTTCTTGAGACCTTCAAACTCGAAGACTACATTTCTCTCCAGCAACTCCTCTAACGAGTACCCCTGCTGTACGTTGAAAGTATGCGGTGCATCTCTCAGCAACCTTCCTATACTTGTCCTTATCCTGTTTTGGAAGGCCTGCCTCTGAGGATGTACAGAACGTTTCTGAATGTAGTTCCTCAACTCCAATAGTGTTGGCTGGCCGTCCATCTTATTCTGGAACTGGTGAAGGTGTTCGTCCAAGAACCGGTCAGATCCTCCGAGCAATTGTTGACTGTCACAGAATACCTCCATGAACGTCGACAACCAGTCACCCTTCTGAACTCCTGGCGGCGGCTTCAACGGGTTGAACCTGAACTTCTCCACAGGCAGCACCAGTACATCATCTATCTTCTCACTCCTGACCAGGTGTCGGTAGTCCTGCTTCAGATCGAACGCCCAAAACGGAATACCGAGATCATCCAGCTCCGACATCAGATTGAGGAACAAAGTGGTCTTACCAGAACCGGTTTGACCGACTGCTAACAGGTGCTTGGTGAGACTGTCTACAGGCAGGTCCACCATCCCCCCTTTCCAACCCCTTCCCACATTAATCGAGGACCTCCCGACTGAAGGCCGGTGTTCCTGGGGGAAAGGATAACTGCGGTGCTGCTTGATCTTCACCCTCAATATCTTCGCAGCATTTTCTCTCACCTTGTTATTCGGAGATCTATCAATAAGCTCCAGAAGGTTCTGCACCTCCGGGTCATCATCAATATTCGCCTGCTCCGCCTGTTGCAGAAGCCTATCGTGAAGCGACATGCTCTACAGCCCTAATCTGCAGAGCACTTTTTTATAACAAATACAACAATTCTAACCTATGAGCGATGAAGGGGAACTGCTTGAGGCTACGATCGTAGAAGTACACGCTGACAGAACCAGCAGCAACGATACTCCATACTGCGCCTTAGAAATCGAATCGGGAGACTGGATATTCGTCTGGGAAGGCCACTGGAAAGACGAAATCGAAGACAACATCGAACAGTACAGAGGCCTCGACGCAGAGATATACGCTAAAGACAAAAGCGATGAAGAAGACGACGACCCATGGTACCACTTAGAGCTCGACCTACCGCAGAGTCCGGAGAAAGCCGGAGAGTTCCTCGACAGAAAAATCGCAAAGGATCAGGCCTCGGCGTATATCCCGTTCACTACATCAAGAAAATCCCATCCTTCCTCTGTCACTCTGTAAATCCGGTTTCTCCTATCCTCACTCGATTCCCGGGACTTTACGAGGCCATCATTTTCCAACCGTTGCAGGCTCTGGCTCACGTACTGCTGAGAAAACGGAAGACGAGACAAGATCTCTGATACAGTCTGCTGTTCCTCTTCTGCAGCAGCTTCCAGTACCTTTGTACACCCGCCCTTGACTACAGACGAATCGTCTAAACCAGTCACTGTTCCACCTCCGAGAGCTCATCAATACTGTAAAAATCCAAGACCTCTCCGTCGTCGACATCGTAAACCCCGATCGCATCGACAGGATCCTCTTCATCTAAATGTAGCAAATCATACTGAACTCCGTCTCCAGAGTCAACTCTGAAGCCAGGGAACTGTAGTCCGTACACCTCTGCACCCTGATCTTCTTCGAGAATCTGCCGGACCTTCCCAGCTGGAAGATCTAGTGGAAACAAATACTCCTCTTCTCCGAACTCGACAGTTCCACCGAGACCCTCGTTCAGCTCCTTAATGTACCGTGGCTGTCTGTACTCCGTAATTAGGGCACCACCCTTGGATAAATTATTTTCTCAGTACTATGTGGCTGTATCTCCCAGAGTGCTGTGTTCATCAAAACGGTCTCCTGCACATCCAACGCAAGCCATTTGACAAGGTTCACGGCTGTTCCACCGCCGAATCTTGAAAACACTTGATTAGTGCTTCTAGGCTTTTCCGCGGAAGAATACCCTGCCTCACTGCCGGCACCTCAGAGGTAATCTTCAAGCGAGGAGTCCGGATTTGAAGAAGAATCAGTGGAGGCCTGGTCCTGAATACTGATCGCAGTGAACTCAGATTTCTTCGCCCTCTTGACGATCCCGAGCTCTTCTTCCTCTTCGCCTTCCTGCTGCTGTTTACTGTGATTTTGAACCGCTTCTGGAACGGCACTAATCTCAGGTTCTGGTTGAACCTGAACCGTATCTCGACTTGCACTTGTCATAATCTATCAACTAATTGTTGTACTTCGTTTATATATCTTTCATTATTTCCTGTTCGCATTCACTTTTTCGAAGCATCAAGCAAGCTCTTTTCTTCTTCGCCAAGAGCCTTATCACCAAGCTTCGTTTTTCCATCATCAAGTTCTGAAAGGTATTTCTCCTGGCTCGCTGTACTGTAACCCTTGCGATCCAACCTCTCGTTGACCTTTTCATCCAATAGATCCATATCGCACTTAGAAAAGTAGACATACGGATTCTGGACCTCGTCATAATTCTTTCTACGGTCAACAAGGCCTTCTTTAATGAACTTGTTTAGCCTCCTTCTCACGAAAGATTTCGACTTAGCCCCTTGTTTGTCATTACCTTTCTCTAACTTGAAGGATTCACAGATCTCCCTGTAAGTCCTCCTAATATCATCAAGCTTTCTCATATCGTTCTCCATACAGTGAGTCAACGATGAAAGAACTATCAGCTCATGAAGGTCGCAGGACTGAATAGTCTTCTCTATCCTGTTTTCGTGGTAAATAGAGTGCGCCTCCTTAACTATCTCTTTTGGATTTTTGTCTTCTTGATGTACTTTAGCGACATTCTTCAAAACACGCATACCTTTCCTGATATCGCTCTCGTATTGATCTTTAACTTTCTTAGCAAGCCATGTGATAGCCTCCTTATCAAGAATATCTTCCTCAAAGGCTTCTCTATACCGGGCCTCAAGGATATCCGAGATCTCTTGAGCATAGTAGGGCTGACACTCTCTAGTCATCGGATCAAATCCGGACTCGTTATCCTCATCAAATTGCTTCATGTAGGATGTTATCGAAAAGTCATTTGAGATCCCCAGTAATGAGAACCTGTTAGCTAAGCCTTCACTGTAGACTTCCTCAATCCTTGAAAGATCGTAGATAACAGGCTTGATGTAGTTCCTGCCGTTCCTTTTCTTCAGAAAATCCAGTTCGTCAAGTACTATTAGATAGGTTTTACCAGAGGATTGCATCTCTTCGAACAGCCTCTCCTGGTTCCTATCATTTTTGATCCCTCTTTTCCAGTCGACACCTATCTGATCTGCTATCCCTTCGAATACTTTGCTGTAGGAGTTTCGAGTACTGCAGTTGATGTAGACAATCTCAATGGATTTTAGGTATTTGTCATCGTTTTCTTCTGAGAATTTCTCTATGGATGCTTTAGTTACCGCTGTTTTCCCCGTTCCGGATGCACCTGTTATGAAGGCGTTTTCTGGAGTTTTGCCTTCTTGGATGATCTTGGATAGAATATTTTCAAAGAGAAATTCCTGCAGGTCTTCTCGGTGCGGGAACTCGTCTGGTATGTAGCTTTTGTCGAGTTTTTCTTCGTTGATAGATGTGTCTTGGTCTATCTTCTCAGATTCTACTGTGAAGTCAATCATAGATATTACAACATATTCGCACCACTGTTTAAATACCTTCTCACCTTTGCGAAATTATATTGTTTCTTTTGCTATATTGTCCCTTTATGTACCCTACATTTCAATTGGAACACACCCGCCACTGGTGAAAACTTGAAAACTTTTTTCGTGAAGCCGGAGATCTGAGAGATATTTTCGAAAAGGACAAATAGAGAATAGACCACTATGAAACATTCACTTACTAATAACAACAATAATATAACAATGTTATATTAGAAAACTTTGGGGAAGAAATGTTTTCAGATTTTCACCGGTGGTGGGTGTCTTATTTATAAAGGTCAGAAATTTCGTCACCAGTGGTGGGTTTTGCTACTAATAAACAGTAACAGCACCCTTGTTTCGTTTGGAGAAAACAGCCTAAAAAAACAAAAAACACCCTGTACAGGAATGGACAGGCAGATCTTTCTAAGATTTCGTCATCGGTGGGGTGTAGCACTCACCTCAAAAAATTTCCAAGGGGTGTTTATAAATGAAATTACTGGAAGATCTCTTAAACTGCCCTACTCTAACTTTGTGAGGTCCGCGTAACACACCGGTTCGAAATATACTCCTATAATTTGTAATCAGTCCTCTATTTTTTCTTAATCTATCTCTCTGCAGTGTTTTGCACCATCATTTCGAACCGCGTTTTAGAGTTTTACTCAAGAGAGTTTTCTATGTCGTAGCTTTAGCGTAGCAGTCCTTTACATCAATTTTTGTATCTGTTCATAGTAGAAGTTATTGTTCTGGAGATAGTTGGTTCTAAGTAAGTGAGGGTCAGGAATACATGGTTGAAAACAGCGAGGAGCATCCCGTGAATACGTTTTTCAGTTTGTTAGAGGAAGCAGCTGAGCAGTATAACCGGATGCAGCAGAAGGATACCAGGGTAGGAAGTTCAGGCAGCAGAAGTGGTGTTGGTCGCTCTAGTGGTATCGGAGGCAGTAATGGTGTTGATGAAGGGTTTAGGCCGAAGGAGGGTGTTTCTCGGGCTGATTTCGTTACTCTGTATGAACGGGATGTTATCAATGTGGATGCGAGGGATAGGTGGATGAACTATATTCAGAGAGGTGAGTATCTGTCTAGATCTGATCTCCGGTCTCTTTCGGATCAAGGGGAGATGTATCCTTTTATCAGAGATACTTGTGTGGAGATCTTGGATGGTGAGCGGTTGAAGGATATTCTTCGGAGGCCTGCTTCTGATTATAGTTCGGTCGGAAGGGATTCGAGCTTGGGGTCTCAGCAGTTGCTTCTTCAACTACGTAACCAAGTTGAGCGCGGTGAGATAAGCCAGCGGGAGGCCTTGGATTTGCTCGAGGAGGCTGGTTTCCATCTCCCGGAAAGAAACAGCAATAGCGGTCGAGGCAGTGGTGTCGGAGGTGATCCTGAGGTCGAGCGTTTGAATGAGATGCTGGACCGGTTCCAGAACAACGGATAACCCGAGGATGACTGATTATTTTGCGAAGACGGCTCCGGAGAGTTTTCCGCATGTGCCTCGGGAGTTACGGGAGACGTTCAGACCTACAAAGTTCCCGGATTGGGTTGTTGAGGTCTGTGGACTGCATTTATTCGCAGCTGAGGGATCAAACTATGAGAGGACAGGTTCGAGTATCCCTGATCCAGGAGATATGCTGTACCGCTTAGAGGGGGATTGCCAGGATCAGAGCGTGTTGCTGGCGTCTCTGTATATGAGTGTGGACTTGGATGTACGCTTCGTCCGTGTGTCTAAGCCTGGTCAGAGCCATGTTTTGACAGAGGTGTACTGTCCTGTCCCGGATTCTGACCTGGTTTGCAGTGTGTTGCGGAAGTTCTACTCGAGGGAGCTGGGGAAGGATGTTGGCGAAGTCGCTTTCGAGGAGAGGAGCGGTGAGACGGGTTTCTGGCTGGTTGCTGATCCTGAGTGGAGCAGTTTCGTCGGAGATATTTCGACTCTGAGAGGCGACTATATCGCGGATTCTGCTTCTGGCTGGGAGTGGAGAGATCTTAGAGAAGTCCAGGAAATGTGAACAGGGCCGAAAAGGTCGGCATTAGTCCTCAACCAGTTCGATCTCGATAGATCCTGTTTCCTGAAGCTTCTCTACTTCCTCTGGCGAAAGCCAGATTGGGGCTCCTACAGCTTGTCCAGTTTGATCTGTCGAGCCGTTGATTCTGTGCTCTCCGATTGTTGATTCTCACCTCCGTCAGTCCTGGCGTACAGGTTCAGGGGTTTGATGTGCTCAAGGTACTCCTCCCGGACCTCGTCTCGCGGGATCTTTGTGTAAAGGTCCATTACCTCTTGGTCGCCGTCACCACGGAGATAACGGGTATAGTGGTCAGGCATACCGTTGTTCCTCATCAAGGACGTGAAGATCGTCCTGTAGTAGTGAGGAACGAACTTGTGGTGCCACCGTTTCTCATTTACTTCTTCCATGACTCCTGCCTGGACAGCTGCACGGCGAACCGATCGACGGATACGCTCCCTGTCGATACGGCCTCCACGGATCGAAGTGAACATATACTCTGAGTCATCTGAAATCGCCATTAGCCGGGTCATAGCTTGAACCGTTTCGTCATCGATCGGATTAACTGTCGTCGTTCCACCTTTCCTGTCTCTGAAGCGGATGAACCCGTCATCCAGCATCAGATCTTCTTCCTTCAGTGAGAGGACTTCATCGGTACGCGCCCCTGTCTTCGCCATGAGGACAGCTGCGGTTTTGTCGCGTGGATCAGAGATGTTTTGGACAATTTTTCTGCCTTTGTCCCAGGTGGCGGTATCTGGTCTTTCTCTGCGGACTCTACCTAGTTCCTCCAGGACGACGCCAGCAGGGTTACCTGTGATATCGTCGAACCTTGGGCGTTTCATTGCCCAGTCGTAGAAACTGCTGAGAGACTCGACGTAACGTCGTTTGGTGTTATCTGCGACGTCTCGTTTGTCGATGATCAGGACGTACTGCTCAATGTCTCCTACTACGACGTCCGATGGGTGTGTGTCGGGGAAGTGTTCGTGGAAGAACTTCGCGGCTGTCCGGCTGTACGCATTAAGTGTGCGGCGGCTCGCTCCTGTGGAGTCTTTGCTGCGGAGCCAGTCGTTGATGCATTCGTGTTTGTTTTTGAAGACTTTGTGATCCCAGACATCAGCGTCCAACAGTACTTCGTGTTTCTTTTCGCGTGGCATTTTCAGTCGTCACCTCCGTTGTCCTCGGTGAGTTTCCAGCCCCAGCCTCGTTCGTAGTCGACTTCATCTTGAGCTGCGAGAAAGTACAGTTGGTTCTCTACTGGCTGGCGCAGGGCTTCGTCTAAAACGCCGGACTCAACGATACTCCGAAGAATCTCATCCAGTTCCTGGTACTGGTCGGTAAGAACGTTTCGTAGAGTATCTGGTTCGAAGCTGATGGCTGCGGAGCTTTCGGACTCTTTTTCCTGTAGCCGTTGCTCAAGTTCCGCAACCTCTTCTTTGAGTTCTTGGATACGTTTTTGATCGCCTCCGGATCTCATCGCACCGTGTTCTCTGTATGCCCGTCCCTCCTGGATCAGTTTGTACAGGTACTTGGAGCGGGAGAGACCTGCCTTATCTGCTTCATCGTCCCACTGGTCTAGATCTTCTTCTTTGCATACGACCTGTGCGACTTCGCTGTCTTGTGCGAAGCCGCCGGTCTCTTTCCACTGCTTCTTGTTTTCTTCTGACATTGTGTTAGTCGACCTCCGATATGCCAGGAGAAGAGCGAGTTCGCTCCCTCGACCTCGGACATGACACAACTAGGTGTCAAATCTTTTATGTCCTACGTAGGACTGATTCTTTATGAGTGCCGAGGCCATCGATTTACATGTACCACATCCTTTGATTGGCTGGCGTGACCGGGAGCCTCAATCGTCGAGGACGGGGCGAAGACTTCGCTCGACGGCACGCTCGACGTGAAGTGCAGTTGTATCGAACAGCGGGGTCTCGGGGCAGTCCCGTTGCTCGACCAGGAGCTCGATTTCGGTACACCCGAGGACGATTCCCTGGGCACCCTTCTCGACCAGACCGTCAATCACGTCGAGATATCGCCCTCGAGACTCCTCTCGCACCTGTCCGGTCGTCAGTTCCTCGAAGATGATCCGGTCGACGACTTCGCGGTCGTCGATACCGGGCACGACCGTTTCGACTCCGCGCGAGCCGAACCGCTCGTGGTAGAACGCCCCCTCCATCACGGCTTTCGTCCCAAGCACCCCGACCGTCTCGACCCCGTCGGCGCGGATCGCATCAACCGCGGCGTCGACGATGTGGAGAAACGGGATCGACAGCTCGTCGACGAGTTGCGGAGCGACGCGATGCATTGTGTTCGTCGCCATGACGACGAAGTCGGCACCGCCGGCTTCTATAGTAACAACTGCAACTAGTTACACACTGATCGCACAGCTGTCGGGCGATCAGGTGTGCAGTGACTTGCAGTGGCTACTATAGCTCGAGCGCCACGTCGACCAGTAGCTCACCCGCCTCTTCCCACCGTTGGTCCCGAATACAGCGTTCGATCCGGGCGAAGTTAACGCTGCGAATGAGGTCGAACTCGTCAAGTATGAGTCGAACTAAGTCGACCGCTCGAGCAGCCCACAAAAAACCTACTCCTGCGACGTGCGGAAGGCTCGGACGGTATCTCGCTTGCCCACCTCGACGTCGACCTCGAGCAACCCGAGCTCGGTAAACACGCGGTTCCAGTCGCGGTGATAGAGGGGGAAGTCGTCGTTGACGTAGCTCACGTCGGGGTCGGCCGACTCCGGGTGATCGGTCTGCTCATCGTCTTCGCCCTCGTTTTCGACCGTGATGAGGAGGTCGTCGGTGATCCGGCAGATGTCCTCGAGGACCCACTCTGCGTCCGGGTGGAGGTGCTGGAGTGTCTCGACCGAGTAGACGACGTCGAACTGGTCGTCGTCGAAGTCGCCGACGACGTCTTCGATGGTGTCGTGGTAGAATGTGCCGGCGGCAGCGAGGTCGGGGTAAGTCTCCTCCATGACGTCGAACGCGTCGTCGTTGACGTCGATTCCTGCCAGGTTATCGAAGCCGTGCTCGTAGAGGTGTGCGAGGTGCCGGCCCGAGCTACAGCCGAGTTCGAGGACGGACGCGTCTCGGTCGACGAAGCGATCGAGACGCTCGAGAATCGACTCGCTGCGCTCGTCCGGGCCGTAGTAGGCGTAATACTCCGGGGAGTACTCTCCGGTCCGCTCTGCCCACTGGCGACGAACCTCGTTAGAATTCACGTGCACCATAACCGGTGAACACCTAAAGTCTAGTCGGACTCCGACTGGTCTTCGTCGGGCGCTATTATCTGGTTCGTATCCGCGTCCCGCTCTCGATACAAAATCAGTCGGCATCGCCGACGCTGGCTTCGTGTGTGAGCGCACCGATTCCCTCGCCCTTGGGGTGATAACGAGCCGGGTGCGGTGAGACTGGCCGTGTTCGATAATCCGAGGGTCTACGTGTCTCGCACCCGGAGTACGACTGTCAAATGACGATCGAATCGTCGCCCGGAGGCCGTGACGGTCGGGAAACCGTCCGGTTCTACCTTCTGGATCACCAGACGCCGCTGGGAAAGACGATCGACATCGCGCTGTTGGTTCTCAACCTCGTCTTCGTCGCCGTCTTCGTCGCCGAAACTTATCCGCTCTCCGCCGAGCTTCAGTCTCGACTCTGGCAACTCGAGATAGCGATCGGCGTCGTGTTTCTGGTGGAGTACATCCTCCGACTCTACGGTGCGGCGAATCGCCTCGAGGAGGCCACCGATCCCTACACCGTGGTCGACCTGATCGCGATTCTTCCGACGTTCCTCGTGGTGTTGCTGCCGGGCGTCGCGATGGTCGCCAACGTCGGCTTCCTGCGCGTGGTTCGGGTCGTCCGCGTCCTCCGGTTTTACCGGTTTACGCAGGACGCGGAGTTCTTCTTCGGGACGATTTCGGATAACGCCTTACGCGCGCTGAAGCTGTTGTTGACGGTGCTGGTGCTTCTTTTCGTCTCTGCTGGCCTGTTCTACAGCGCGGAACACGTCGTCAACCCCGACGTCAGTACGTTTGGCGACGCGTTCTACTACGTCGTGGTCGCGCTGTCGACCGTCGGGTTCGGCGATATCGTCCCGATCACGACCGCAGGGCGGTGGGTCACGGTCGCAGCGATCCTGGCCGGTATCATCGTTATTCCGTGGCAGGCGAGCAGGATCGTCCGCGAGTGGAGCCACAGGGGGAAGATCAACGTCACGTGCCCGAACTGTGGACTCTCGTATCACGACCGCGATGCGTCACACTGCAAGGCGTGTGGCCACGTCATCTATCAGAAAAACGACTCGCGCGAGTAGGCCGAACGGAAACTGATCGTCCCACTCGGAGACTACAGAGCCGAGACAACGACTCAGGTGTTTATTCTCGTTCCATACGCACGTTTTCTTCCTGCCGCTGTGTGACGAGTGATTCGTCACTCTCACGTTCGGGAGCACGGGTTGTCACCGGTACGTCGACTGTCGATACAACTGCGGCTGAATAACACCGGATCGCCGGGGATGAGAGATGAGAACGGGAGCGGATTGCCGGATAACGAGTGGGTTTCTCCAGCTGTATCCCTGGGTAGAGGCCCAATATCTGAAGATCTGGGCACTCTCTTCCTGGTATCCGAAGTCCGAGAATACAGCCGTCGATGAGGGATACGACAGTCGTCGAAAACCCGATCGAAAAAATATGAGTTATCAGTCTGGAGTCGAGCACTTGCAATACCGACCCACACCGATCAATAATGTCTGGTAAATACGACCTCGTAATCGTCGGCGGTGGTATCAGTGGTGCATCACTTCTTTACACGACCGCGAAGTTCACTGATATCGACTCGATCGCGCTGATCGAAAAGGAATCGGAGATCGCAGCGATCAACTCCCACCACACGAACAACTCACAGACCCTCCACTTCGGGGATATCGAGACGAACTACACGCTCGAGAAGGCCGAAGAGGTCAAAGAGGGAGCGGAACTCCTCGCGGGCTATCTGGAAAACACCGACCCCGACCGAGAGATGCACGCCAAGCGCAGCAAGATGGTGCTCGGCGTCGGTGACGAGGAGGTCGCGGAACTCGAGCAACGGTACGAGGACGACGGCTTCGGCGACCTCTACCCGAAGCTTCGACCGATCGATCGCGAGGAGATCGGCGAGATCGAGCCCAAAGTCGTGGAGGGCCGCGACCCGTCGAAGGACATGCTCGCGCTGCAGACGCCGGACGGCTACGTCGTCGATTACGGCGAGACGACGAAGTCGTTCGTCGAGCAAGCCGCCGAAGAGACGAACGTCGATATTCACACCGGGACGGAAGTCACGGACATTACGCCGACGCTCGACGGCTACACGATCGAGACGGACGACGGGCGCTTCGACTGTGACGCGACCGTCGTCGCGGCCGGCTCGCACAGCCTCCAGATCGCGAAGGAACTCGGCTACGGCCAGGACAAGGTCCTCCTCCCCATCGCCGGGAGCTTCTTCCTCGCGGACGACCTCCTGAACGGGAAGGTCTACACGCTCCAGATGAAGAAGCTGCCCTTCGCCGCGGTCCACGGCGACGCGGACGTCCACGACTCGTCGATCACGCGATTCGGGCCGACCGCGAAGCTCGTCCCCACGCTCGAGCGCGGGCGCATCACGACCGTCAAAGACTTCCTCGACGTGTTCGGACTGAACGCGGCGGCGTTCCTGAGCTACGCCAACATCCTCTCGGATCGGATCCTCCTGCCGTACGTGCTCCGGAACCTCGTCTACGACCTCCCGAACGTCGGCCGGAAACAGTTCCTGCCCCACGTCCAGAAGGTCGTCCCGAGCGTCGAACTCGAGGACATCGAACGCGCCAAGGGCTACGGCGGCGTTCGCCCGCAGATCGTCGACACGAAGAACAAGTCCCTGGACATGGGCGAGGCCAAGATCGTCGGCGACGACGTCATCTTCAACATCACGCCGTCGCCGGGTGCCTCGACGTGTCTCAAGAACGCCATGCGGGACACGAACACGGTGCTCGAGTTCCTCGGCGACGAGTACGAGTTCGACGAGGAGGCGTTCCGCGAGGAGACGATCGACAACTTCCCGCGCGGCGACGACTCCGACGGGCCGAAGGCGATCAAACCCAGCGCCGACGACTGACTGACTGGACACCGCCAGACGGAACCGGACGTACTACCGGACGTTATTCGGATTTTTCGCTCGTGCCTTTCCCCATCCGTTCGCTATAGTCCCAGCTGTAGACCGCTCGCGGCTCGAGTCGGATGCGAACCTCGTCGCGGTCGTCGTCGAGCAGTCGCTGTGCGAGCGGGGACTCCGTCCCACCGAGATATCGCTCGATGAGGGCCCGCAAGAGCGTCTTCTCGCTATCGGATGAGAGTTCGACGGTTCCGTTCCCCCTGATCCCGCGGTAGGGGATGTCGTTGGTCGAGATGTCGAAGGCGACCTCGGGATCGCGTCGGAGGAAGCGTACCACGTCCGCGTTCGCTCCCGTCGCACACTCGAGCGAGCCGTCTCGATAGCGAAACCACAGCGTGACGACCCACGGCGAGTCGTCCGGCCGTCGGGTGGCGATCCGGACCGGGATCGTCGCCTCCTGCAGGAACTCCTCGACCTCGTCTTCGGTCCACGTGCCGCGGAAGTCGGTCATGTCCGGGTACACGTGGCGGAGTCCAAAAAAGCCGACCGGCCGGTGGTTGGTTTGGCGGATCGACGTTCACGGATCGACCGGTCTCATCGCACTCGCCGACTCGTTCCCCGTCGATTCGTTCCCCGCTGACTCGTTCGCACTCGAGTCCGCCGCGCCGAGCAGGTCCGTCTCGAACGTCCGTTCGTACGAGATGAACTCGAGCGGGATCGTGCGCTCGACGCCGCCGTACTCGAGGGTCGCGTCGAAGTCGACGGTCAGGTTCGACGCCTCGTCGTTCCGGAGGTGCGTGACCCACCACTCGTCGAGCCTGGAGTTATCGATGGCTGCAGTCGCCTCGAGCGATTGCGTACTGTCGGGCTCCAGCACGGTCCGTTCGGCGGCGGTGCCCGCTCCGACGACGATTCCGTTCAACTGGACCGTGTACCTGATCTCCGTGATCGGTACCGGGATCGGCGTCGGGTTGGTCACCGTCGCCGACGCGTCGATCGGCGTTCGGTTCGCAGTGGCGTTCCCCCACGTTGCGTTCGTCTCGTCGACGACCATCACCGTCCGACCGTACGCCTGAAACTCCTGACTCTCGTTCGTCTCGAGCGGATCGAGCAGGTCCGTGTGGACGGTTCGAGTGCGCGTCCACTCGTCCGCCGGAAGGCGGATGCCGGCGACGTCGACGACGATGTCAGGTTGGACTCGCACCGTCGTCGTCTCGTTGCGTTTGATATGGGATACCCACCACGCCGGAATCTCGTCGTTATCGAGCCACGTCGAGACACTGACGGTACTCTCGTCGCCATCGAGGGAGACGCGATTTTCTCGCTCCGTCGCGAACTCGATGTCGTTCATCGAAACCGTATAGGAGATGTCCGCCGCGGCGTCGCCGACGCGGAGCAACAGCGGACTGTCGACGCCGATCCGTGTCTCGACTTCGGTTCGGTCGTTCGTGACGGCTCCCCACTCGTTGTCGACCGATTCGACCTGCGGCCGGTCCACCGCGAGGACGCCGTAGGCTGCGGTTGCGACGAGCAAGACGACTGCGAGAAACAGTACGAGTCCCGTTCTGCGACGAACCATCTGCAGACGCTTCCACGCGACCGTAGTTCCGGCGTCGCGTTACACGTTCAGGCCATTGATATCCGGGGTGATCGTTCCCCGGTCACGGACGGGACTACCGCGGTCACTGCAGCGCCGCGGGGCCGTCCTCGAGCGCCGCGAGGACCGTCTCGATGTGCTCGTCCCGCGCGGGCGAGTCGAACAGCTGATGGCCGCCCTCGTAGGCGATTCGGTTCGCCTCGGGCGCTCGCTCTTCGATCGCCGCGGCGCTGACGACGGCGTCGTCGGGCGTGTAGAAGACGACGCCGGTCGCCTCGAATTGAAACGGCGGCAGGTGTGACTGGGCGCGTTTCGCCTCCCGCAGGAAGGTCGGCGCGACGCGGTCGGGAGTCTCCTCGAGTTGCCGGTCGGTGGCGAGTTCGCCCAGCATCTCGCGCTCTGTACCCCCGGTCGGGAGAATCGATCGCGAGAGGGGGAGCGTCATCGCCAGCGAGACGATCGGATTCCGCATGTCCGCGTGGAACCCCCACCACGGACTCAGGTAGACTCGGTGCTCGGCCCCCTCGAGATACTCGGCGACGAGGCCGCCTGTGCTGTGGGTGAGCAGCCGGTACGACTCGAGTTCGTCGACGGCGTCGACGATCGGTTTCACCCACTCCGTTTCGAAGTCGGTGACGACGGTCGGTAACTGAAAGACGGTGACGCGGTAGTCGGCCTCGACGAACCGATCGACGAGCCACCGCACGTTCTCGTGTTCGATCCGGTTCCCCCACCCCAGCACGACGACGAGGTCGCGGTCTCCCACCTCGTTGAACACCTCGTGTTGCATACGCGTCGGCATATTCGGGGACTCATTGTATAGTCCCACCTGTCATCTCGGTCGTCGCTCTCTCAGTGAAACGTTTATTACAGTCTCGCGATATGGTATGAGGTAACATGTCAGGGAAAGACCGGGCCGCCGATTACGTCATCGTCGGCGCGGGGCCGGCGGGGTGTGTGCTCGCGAACAGGCTGTCGGCCGATGCCGACACCGAGGTACTGCTACTCGAGGCCGGGACGCCGGACGAGAACCGCGAGATCGGCATTCCGGCGGCGTTCTCGGACCTGTTCCAGTCGGGGGTCGACTGGGACTATCACACCGCGGCCCAGTCGGAACTGCACGACAGGGAACTCTACTGGCCCCGCGGGAAAACGCTGGGCGGTTCGAGTTCGATCAACGCGATGATCTACGTGCGCGGCCAGCCCGCGGACTACGATCACTGGGCGGATCTGGGGAACGACGGCTGGGGGTACGAGGACGTCCTCCCCTATTTCATGCGGGCCGAAGACAACGAGCGCGGCCCCTCGGAGTACCACTCGATCAGCGGGCCGCGCCACGTCGCCGATCTCCGGTCGCCGAACGAACTCAGCGAGGCGTTCGTCGATGCCGGACGGGCGGGCGGCCTGGCCCGTAACGAGGACTTCAACGCCGGCGAACAGGACGGGGTCGGCTTCTACCAGGTTACCCAGGAGGACGGCCGTCGCCACAGCGCCGCCGACGCGTACCTGAAACCGGTGCTGGATCGGCCGAACCTGACCGCGGTGACGGGAGCGCGGGTGACGCGGATCCGCTTCGACGGGACGACGGCAGTCGGCGTGGCGTACGCTCGAGACGATGCCGACGGGAGTCCCGCGACGGTCGATGCGACCGAGGAGGTCATCCTCTCGGCCGGTGCCGTCAACTCGCCCCACCTGCTCATGCTCTCCGGCGTCGGCCCGGCGGACCACCTCGCGGAACACGGTATTTCCGTCGTCGAAGAACTTCCCGGCGTCGGCCGAAATCTCCAGGATCACCTGCAGGTCGGTGTCAACTACGAGTGCGAACAGTCGATCAGTCTCGCCGACGCGGACTCGATCCGGAACCTGCTCAAATACCTGACGTTGAAGACGGGCCCGCTGACCTCGAACATCGCCGAAGCCGGCGGCTTCGCGACCGTCGCCGAGGACGCCGACCAGCCCGATATCCAGTTTCACTTCGCCCCGTCGTACTTCGTCGATCACGGGTTCGACAACCCCGACGGGCACGGCTTCTCTCTGGGCGCGCTCCGGCTCCGTCCCGACAGCCGCGGCCGGATCGCGCTCGAGTCCGCCGACCCCTTCGACGAACCGGCCATCGACCCGCAGTATCTGACCGAGGGCGACGATCTCGAGGTGCTGCTCGAGGGGGTCAAACTGGTCCGGGAGATCCTGCAGGCCGAGCCGTTCGACGAGTATCGCGGGGCGGAGGTCCTCCCCGGCTCCGATGTGCAAAGCGACGAGGAACTGATCGAGCACATCCGCGAGACGGCCGAGACGCTGTACCATCCCGTCGGCACCTGCAAGATGGGCGACGACGATATGGCCGTCGTCGACGACCGGCTCCGGGTCCGCGGGATCGAGGGGCTGCGCGTCGTCGACGCCTCGGTGATGCCGACGATCACGAGCGGCAACACGGACGCGCCGACGACGATGATCGCAGAGCGGGCGGCTGATTTCGTTCGGAACGGTGCCTGATCGATGCCGGGCAGTCGTTCACGTCGCCCTGAAAGTGGTGTATCAGTAACTATTTCTCCGCTCCGGCCCAAGGGTCAGGAGAGCCGTCTGGCTCGAGATACCATGAACGTCGATGAATTCGTCAGCGCGAACGAACCGAAAGACGGCGGCGAGACCTTCCAGCTCGAGAACGGCAAGCTACTGGACGTCGACCTCGACGGTTCGGTAACTGCCAAGGCCGGATCGATGATCGCGTACGACGGGGACATCTCCTTCGAGGGGAAGTCCTCCGCCGAAGGCGGAATCACCGGATTCCTCAAGGAGA
Source organism: Natrinema sp. H-ect4 (assembly GCF_041894845.1). Lineage (NCBI taxonomy): Archaea > Methanobacteriati > Methanobacteriota > Halobacteria > Halobacteriales > Natrialbaceae > Natrinema > Natrinema sp. H-ect4. Next base: position 48,040 of record NZ_JBHDYC010000009.1, on the reverse strand, counting down.
AAGCCACGAGCGAGGGAACGCCGGTGATGGAGGCAACCGGTACGGGTCACCTCTATCTGGCGGATCGGGAAAAGAAGATCCAGCTCCTCGAACTCGACGCCGGCCAGTCGATTTCGGTCAACGGGAACGACGTGCTCGCGTTCGAGTCGAGCGTGAACTACGAGATTCGGACCGTCAAGAGCATCGCCGGCTTCTCGGCCGGCGGCATGACCAACGTCTTCCTCGAGGGTCCCGGCAGCGTCGCGATCACGACCCACGGCGAACCGCTGGTCCTGACACCTCCCGTCAGGACCGATCCCAGTGCGACCGTCGCCTGGAGCGGGACCACCCCCAGTAGTCACGTCGACAGCGCCCTCTCGAACATGATCGGGCAGTCCTCGGACGAGACCTACCAGCTCGAGTTCACCGGCTCGGAGGGATTCGTCGTCGTCCAGCCCTACGAGGAACGGACACCACAGCAGTAGCGCCGCAGTAGCAGGCAGTATCAACATCGGATCGCAGTACGTATGCCCGTTCGTTCGGTACCCGTTTCGAGACGAGTTCCATGAGACGACGAGCGCTCGGCGCGATTTCGGCCGCGGTCGCACTGACACTCCCCTGGGTCGCCGTGGTGGTAGCCACCGATCTCCTCCCCTGGCTCGCGACGGCCCTCGGGTTCGAGTATCGAGCGCCGGCTGCGCTCCGAACGCTCTCGACGCTCAGCACGGTGACCGTGACCGGACTCACCGTCCTCGGTTCGGCGTTCCTCCTCGCGTGGGCCGCCGAAACCGCCGAAAAGGACGTGCCACGAGCGTTCGCGATCGCGGTCCTCGCCGTGTTGGCGGTCGCGCCCGAGTACGCCGTCGACGCGCTGTACGCGTGGAACGCGGGCGTATTCGCGGGGACCGAGCGAGGGATCGAAGCCGGCAACCTGGCGGTCGCCAACATGACCGGCGCGAACCGGATCCTCATCGGCATCGGCTGGGCCGGCATCGCCCTCTTTACGATCTTCCGCCGGGGGTCGTCGGCCGATCCCGCCGTCGAGAACCGTCCCGGCTTCCTCACCGATGTCGTCATCCTTGATCGAGAGATCGGCCTCGAGATCGTATTCCTCCTCATCGCGACGCTCTGGGCGTTCCTCGTCCCGCTCAACGGCGGAATCGACGTCTTCGACATGTTGTTTCTGGTCGGCCTCTACGTCTGCTATATCGCGGTCATCCTCCGTGGCGAGGTCGAACCGGATATGGACCACGTCGGCGTCCCGGCGTACCTCCAGGGCTTCTCGAGACCGGGCCGAATCGCGACCGTCCTCGTGCTCTTTGCCTACTCCGGCGTGATGATCTTTACCGCCGTCGAGCCCTTCGCACACGGGCTCGAGTCCCTCGGTGAGAGCGTCGGCATCCCCTCCTTTTTCATGATCCAGTGGATCGCGCCGTTGGCATCCGAAGCGCCGGAACTCATCGTCGTCGTCTACCTCGTGAATAAGGCGCGCTCGACGGCGGGCTTCAACGCGCTCATCTCGTCGAAACTCAACCAGTGGACGCTGCTCATCGGGACCCTCGTCGTCGTTCACTCACTCGCGCTGGGTCGCTACGGCGTGCTCGCCTTCGACTTCAAGCAATCCGCGGAGATCTGGTTGACCGCCGCCCAGTCATTTTTCGCCGTCTCGCTGCTAGTCCGGTTCGAAATCTCGGTCAGAGAAGCGCTCACCCTGCTCGTTTTGTTCCTCTCGCAGGTCCTCCTTGAGTTCATCATCATCAGAGATTACGCGACGCTGCCGGTCTCGAGCACAGAGTTGTTGCTCGTCTACAGCGCGATCTACATCGTCCTCGGGACAGTACTGTTCGTCAGCCGGCGGCGGGCGTTCGGCCGTCTCATCCAGCGGACGGCGGGGACCGTCGGCGACGCGATGCCGATTGGCGGAGATCGACCACAAAGCGTCGACGACTGATACGGACTGCTGTCAGTCAGTTCCGGTGCGACCGCGATACGGCCTGCGGTCGCACCGGTAAATCGTTACAGCAGACCGTATGAATCGGCCGGCCACAGACCTACGTTTGCGGCGGTGGTATCGTCACCGTCGATGCCTTCGATCGGTCCGGTACGATCCGACGCTGTGATCGTTTTCGCGATCGCGATTGCCCTCGCCCTGATTCACCTCTTCGCCGGCCGACTGGGCGTCAGCGGCCGGGTACCCCGAAGCCGATGGCTGTCGATCGCCGGCGGCATCTCGGTCGCGTACGTCTTCGTTCACCTCCTTCCGGACGTCGGGGACGCGGCGGCGACGCTTGCAGAACGCGGGGACCCGACCGCCTTTGCCGAACACCACGGGTATCTGATCGCGCTGCTCGGATTCGTCACCTTCTACGGCCTCGAACAGCTCACTCGGCAGTCGAATACCGATCCGGACGGAATCGTCGAATCGGCCGGAACCGGCGTCTTCTGGATCCACGTCGGATCGTTCGCCGCCTACAACGCGATCATCGGCTACCTCCTGTGGGACCGCGAACTCGGCAGTGTCCTCCTGTTTGCCGTCGCGATGGCGCTGCACTTTCTCGTCACGGACGATAGCCTCCGAGATCACCACGGGCGGACGTACCACCGCCGCGGCCGGTGGATACTGTCGGCGGCGGTGATCGCCGGTGCCGGTGTCGGGTACGCGTTCGAGGAGGTCGAACTCCTCGTCGCGGTGTCCGTCCCGTTTCTGGCCGGCGGAATCATACTCAACGTGATCAAGGAGGAACTGCCGTCGGATCGCGAGAGCCGGTTCTGGGCGTTCGCCGGCGGCGCGGCAGGATACGCCGCGTTGCTATTGTTCGTGTAAGCCCGCCGCCGCAAACGGGACCGTTTTATCGCTCCACCGTAATCTCCCGCTATGAAGCTTCGCCGGCCGCGCCGTCCGCAGGACTTCCGGCTCGCGGACTCGGCCCAGCAGATCGTCGGCGGGTTCCTGCTCGCCGGTCCGTTCGTGGTCACCGAAGAGGTCTGGACGCTCGCGGGAAACATGCACGACCTGCAGGCGCTGGCGATCGTCGCTATCGTCTTCACTATCGGCTACGCGGCGCTGTACAAGGCGGACACGACCAGAGACGCGGACGACGAACAGGAAGTCGCCGGGATCCCGATCCGTTTCATCTCGCTGATGCTGGTCACCTTCGGCTCGGTCACCATCCTCGCGTTCCTGTTCGGTGCTCCCGAGACGTTCCTCGAGCCCGAGACGAACGGCGAGTTCGCCGAGGTCACGTTCAAAGCCGTGGCCGTGGGTTCAGTCTTCAGCGTCATCGGCGCGGCGACGGCCGACAGCATCTTTGCGAAGTAACGGCGCTTGGCTACCCTCGACGTCAGAGGTGTGAGTCGTCGTACGACTCCTTGGATCGCTCCGCGTGGGCGTTCCCGCAGTCGCGACACTCGAGCCGTTCCATATTGTCCATCGAGACATCGAGCGAGCCGCAGTTCGCACAGTAGTAGCCGTACTGTTCCTCGTGGGCCTCGTCCTCGTAGGTGACGTGAAATGACGCCGCAGTGCCGGACTCCTCCTCGTCGCGAGCGATGTACACCGTTTTCCCGTCGTCGTTCGTCGCCGTCAGATGACCGTCCGTCGTCTCCGTTTCGGGAAATTCGGTCGTCTCTGCGTCCGATTCATCCGCCCGCGACTCCGTCGGGAGCTCCACGTCGATATCCGAATCCGTGTACACGTACTTCACCAGGGACTCGCCGGCGACCTCGATACGGCGGTCGCCGTCGTGCTCGAGACCGAACCGTTCGACGAACTGGTGACCCTCGGTGTTGGCCTCGAGGACGGTCACGCAGACGTGGTCGGCACCGCGGTCGCGGAGGGCCTCGGTCGCGGTCTCGTACAGCTCCGTTCCGATACCTTTGCCTCGGTGCTCGGGGTCGACGAACAGCCAGTTCACCTCGCCCCACTCGTCCTCGAGGCGGCCCTCGACGAAGCCGGCGATGATCGTCCCCTCGATCTCCTCGCCGGTTTCGACGACGTGAAGCTGGGTGTCCTCGTCGTCGATCTTCTCGGCGATGGCCTCGTCGGCGAACTGACCGTCGGTAATCCCGTCGATCTGCTGTGGACTGAGCCTGAACGAACTCGTCATCGAACTGTCCACGACCTCGAGAATCCGCTCGGCTTCGTCGGGTTTGGGTTCCCGAATTTCCATACCGGATGAACGGTCCCGTTCCGGATAAGATGGCTGCCGGCGGAAACAAGCGACGCTCCGAGTCTGCCCGGCCGTAAGTGTGTTATTCCTCTCCACCGCCGCCGGTGACGACCACCGGACGATCCGAACTGAGAATAATTCCCTGGGTAGTGCTGCCGAAGATCGCTTTCCCGACCGGCGAGCGCTTTCGGCCGCCGAGAACGATCGAGTCGACGTCGTAGGCCTCGGCTTCCGCGAGAATGTCGTCTTCCGTGTCGCCGCTGTCCTCGAGGATCGTCACCTCGATGCCGGCGTCCTCGAGGGCCTCCTGTGCGCGGCGGACGGAACCGATCCGCGAGGCCGACTTGAACGTCTCGAACTCCTGTGGGAGATCGTCGCTGTCCTCGGTGAAGACGAACAGGAGATAGGCCTCGACCGATTCCGCGGCGTTCGGCAGTGACGTTACGTATTCAGCCTGCGCCAGCGCACGTTCCTCGTTCGTATCGACCGGGATTAACACGCGGTACATGGCCCGACGTTCGGATGGGGTGACAATAAAACCCGCTCTGGCTCTCACCGTTTCGGCACTCAGCAGTTTCGATACGTGCGAGACTCGAGAACTGACGAACTCGAGGTGAGGTTCAGCCGTGCGCCAGCACGTACACGAGTCCGATCAGTCTTCTTCGGCTTCCGTTTCCTCGGCTTCCGTTTCTTCGGCTTCCGTTTCCTCGGCTTCCGTTTCTTCGGCTTCGCTTTCCGCTGCCTTCTCGTCCCCGTCGGTTCCACCGGTCGATTCCTCGCTCGTGTCGCCTTCGCCTTCGACTTCGATCTCCGCTTCGACTTCGATCGTCAGCCCGTTCGCCTCGAGTTCACCTTCGAACTCTCGTTCGTCGCCGACCTCGATCTCGAGTTCGTTTGAGTCCACTTCGACTTCGACCTCAATGTCGACGGTGACGTCCTCGTCCATACGTGTCGTTCACCCGTCGTCCCTAAAGGAATATCGCGTGTTCTCGAAGGCCGAATTCGATCGCTCGATCACGATTCCGGAGATGTCAACTCGGTCCGGAACGTACTTTTAGGCTGACCGAAAATAGGGGGTATGACCGATCCCGTCCGCGTAACGCTTGAGGGACGCGACGAATCCACCTCCGTTCGCGTCTACGACGACGAGGGCGACGTCTCGACCGACGACGCGACGTTTCGATTCAGCGTCGACGGAGGAAATGGGGGCTCGAGCAGCGACGAAACCGATGCGACTGATGGAGCCGATGAAACCGACGAGATCGCTCCCGGACGGTCGGCGGCGGCGAGCGACGACCCCCGACGCATCGCTCCGCTCGCGGCCGTTCCGACGAACGGAACGCTTCGGTGCGAGGCTCGGGCCGGGAATCGGGGAATCGAACTGATCCTCCGACGAACGGGCGACGAGGTGTCCGCGTGGCGAAACTCGTGTCCGCACAGGCCGACGGTTCGACTCGATCCCGGCTCCGGCGCGATCGTCCGCGACGACCACCTAGTGTGTCACGAACACGGCGCGCGCTTCGAGTGCGATGACGGCGTTTGCACGGCGGGACCGTGCCGCGGTGCGACGCTCGACTCCGTCGCCGTGACCGCTCGCGACGAGACCGTCTACCTGCTAGACGATCGATTCGAGTCATGCCACCGACTGGACGGACCGGTCGCGTGATCGGCTCGACCGATTCGTTCGGTCGCGACGCCGTCGCCTGTCGATAACAGTGAGCAAACGAGTACATTCAGCTTTGATACCCGTATACTTCTTTTCCGACTCGATCCAAACAGGTGTATGTCTCCACCGATCGAGGATGCGATCACCATTCTACTGGTCGAACCCAACCCCGGCGACGCGCGGCTGTTCTCAGAATCGTTCAAGGACGCAAACATCGCAATCGACATTCACACGGTCACCGACGGCGAAGCGGCGCTCGATTTCGTCTACCAGCGCAACGATCACGCCGAGAGCCCGCGTCCGGACATGATTCTGCTGGACGTGCACCTCCCCGATGTCGACGGCGCCGATATCCTCTCCGAACTCAAGTCCGAACGGGCGTTGCGGTCGATCCCCGTGATCGTGCTGACGAGTTCGGCGTCGGAAGAGGACATCGCCCGTTCGTACGACCTCCACGCGAACGCGTACGTCCAGAAACCGGTCGAACCGGACGAATTCATCGATCTCGGCCGCTCGTTCGAAAATTTCTGGCTGACCTTCGTGCGTCTCCCCGGCGAACAATCCCCCTAGACGGTCGGAACCGCCCCGCTCGAGACGGCTACGACTCGAGCAGGTCTGGTAGCGCGTTGATCGACTCGATGACCGCCGCCGCGCCCTCGCGCTCGTACTTCCGCCGTCCCTCCTCGCCGGTCAGCCCGCCGGTCAGCACGCCGATTCCGCGGTACTCCCGGGTCGAATCGGCGTCGCCGGCGTTGACCGCCGTCCGGATATCGTCCAGCGTGTCGCCGACGAAGACGACCGACTCGGCGTCGAATCGCTCCGCGAGCGTCGTCAACGCCCGTGGGTGGGGCTTTCCTTCTTCCCAGTCGTCCATCGTAAAGCGGTGCTCGACCGGAATCGCGTCGTCGAGCCCGACTCGGTCCAGCGCGATCTCGGCTTCGGCTTCCGGCCGACCGGTCAGGACGCCGACGTCGTACCCCTCGAGCAGCCGATCTCTCGCCTCGGCGTCGAGCAACACCGGCTCGTCGTGGATGAAGCCCGGCGTCTCGCGCTCGAGGTCGGGTTCGCCGCCCTCGAGGCCGCGATAGAGTTCGTCGCCGAGGTACAGTTGCTGGAAGACGTCCCGGAGCCGCTCGCGGTCCCAGCGGTTCGTCACGCGCTGGGTCGCCCGCGCGCCGATCGCCTCGCGGACGACGGTTTCGGCCGCCTCGAGGCCGCCGCCCGCGGCGGCGATTCCGTCGGTGTATTCCTCGAGGGAGTCGCGATAGCCTTCCTCGGTCGCGAGGATGTAGAGTGCGGCGGCGTCCGTCAGTTCCCAGTCGTTGTTGAACCCACCCGCGTCTTTGAACAACTGAATGTCGTCCTTGCGGATCGTCCGGTCGTAGACCGCGTCGACGGATTCGACGATCGCTCGCCGGTAGGAGTCGGCCACGTCGACGAGTACCCCGTCGATATCGAGGACGACGGCATCTGCGTTCATAGCCGTCCGAACGGGCCGACGGGGATAAAAGAGACCGATTTCAAAGCCCGCCGAGCCCCATGACCCACGCCGCCAGGATGAACAGGCCGATCGCGTAGAGCACGTCCGCCCAGAGCCACGAGAGCAGGTTCGCGACGTAGATCACGACGATGATCGGAACACCGAGTAACACCCTCGGCGACCTCCGCCACTCGGCGCGCGACCGAGTCCAGAGAACGTTCGCGTCCCCCCTGCTCGGAAACGCGTGCATCCCGATCGAGAGCCCCAGCCAGCCGAGGACGGTTGCGGCGGCGATCGTCCCGTTCGAGACGGTCCGGAGATCACCGACCGTCGTGACGAGCGCTGTGAGACCCAAGAACGCAGCGAACGCGACCACCGTGTTGACGAGAAACGGCGCGACGCTGACGACGAACGACGCCCGATACCGCTCGGGCGTGACGTGTTGGACATACCCCGGCGGATCATCGAACCGGAAGTACGCGACCTCGAGGACGGGGACCCCGACGAGATCGCAGGCCTGTTTGTGGGCGAACTCGTGGACGACGACGCCCGGGAGCGTAAAGAGTCGGAGCAGGAGCCGAACGAGGGCGACGATACCGACGAGTACCGCCGCCAGCACCGCAACGGCGACCGCGATTACGACGGCGTAGATGACGTACTCGGCGTTCACGATCGTTGAAATGAACTGCTTTCAAATAACTCATTCGTGCCGATCTCACGCTTGTGTCGGCCTCACACGTGTCTGGCTCGCGATTGTGTCGATATCACATGGTTCGGCCCACGGCGCACGTGTCCGGCTCACGGCACACGTGTCCGGCCCACGGCACACGTGTCCGGCTCACGGTCGTGTCTGCTCATCACGCTCACTCGGGCAGCGCTCGAGCGACGTACAGCGTCCCCGACGCGATCGTCTTCCGTTCGACCGGCACTGCGGGCTGGTCACCGCCCAGCGTCGTAAACACGAAATCGGCGTCGGCGTTGCGGGCCGCCTCGAGCGCCGGCCGGTGGAGTTCCGGCGGCAGGTTTCGCGCGTACACCACGTCTGCACTCGCGTAAACCGCGGGGTCGGGATCGACGATATCGTCGCGGACGAACCGCACTCCCTCCGGCACGTCGCGGTCGTGGATATCGGTCGCAGTGACCGATACTCCCCGTTCCGCGAGCGCCCGAGCGGGGTCGCTCCGGCGGCCGATCCCGATCTCGACGGCACGCTCATAGCTCGCGAGGTACTCGTTCATCGTCTCGAGATTCCGGCGAGAGTGGGCCACGGCGGGACGTTTATGCCACCCGCGGCCATAGCCCTTGCTATGCTCGTCGATATCGTGCCGGTCGGCAACGTCCCCGCCGAGGTCAAGCGGGCGGCCTCCACCGCGTTGCGATCGGTCTACGACTGCGACGTGACGGTCAACGACTCGCAGTCGGTCCCCAACGGAGCCTACGACTCCGATCGAAACCAGTACTCCGCCGAGACGTTCATTCAACTCGCCGAACGGGTCGGCCGCGGCACCAAAAACATCGCGATCACCCCTCACGACCTCTTCTACCGACGGCGCAACTACGTCTTCGGACTGGCCTACCTCGACGGTAGCGGGAGCGTCGTCTCCACCTATCGGCTGCAGACCTCGAGCGACGGCGGCTTCTCGAACCAGAGCGCCGCCGACATCTTCGAGGACCGCGTCCGCAAAGAGATCGTCCACGAGATCGGCCACACCTACGGCCTCGAGCACTGCGACAACAACCGCTGCGTGATGAACTTCTCGCCGACGGTCCGCGAGGTCGACATCAAAGAAGAGAACCTCTGCGGGAGTTGTCAGCGACTTATTAGCTAATACCTGCCAGCTAGTATTGACGCGGTACCGACTGCCGAATTCCGAGCCGACGGCCTACGGCGCGTAGTAGTACTCGCCCTCGCTTTTCTGCTGACTATCCAGCTGCGAGTCGGGCTTGTTGATCCGCGGCCGCGAGGTGCGCTCGTCCCGGCGGAAGGTCACCTCGAGGTTCGCGAGGAACTCGTTCATGCCGTCGCGCATCGGTTGTGGCTGGCCGGCACGACCGTGCACCGCGGGCTCGCCGTCGAAAACCATCAGGCGATCCGCGAGCAGATCCATCATGTAGATGTCGTGGTCGATAACCATCACGGTGGCGTCTTGCTGTTCGGCATAGCGCCGAATCGCCTTGGAGGCCTGCACCCGCTGTTCGACGTCGAGGTGGGCCGAGGGTTCGTCGAGCAAGTAGAGGTCGGCCGAGTCCGACAGGCAGGCCGCGATGGCCACCCGCTGGCGTTCGCCGCCGGAGAGATCCGACAGGTTCTGCTCCATGATCCGCTCTAACTGGAGCGGCTGGGCGATCTCGGTGTTCCAGTACGAGGAACCGAACTGGTCCGTGATCGACGAGAGGAACGCGTCGACCCGCATGTGCTGGTCGATCGTGACGTACTGGGGCTTGTAGGAGATATCGAGATCGAGGTCGGTGTCGCCGCCATCGGGCGTGAGGTTCCCGGTGAGCAACTTCGCGAACGTCGACTTCCCGATCCCGTTCGGACCGACGACTCCCAGCACTTCGTTCTCGCGAATCCCGCCGCCCTCGACCTCGAGGGAGAACTCGCCCTCGCCGTAGCTCTTGGTGAGGTCGGGGTACTCCACGAGCGGGTCGCCGTAGGTTTCGGTTCGGGGCGCGTGCTCCTCGAACTCGATGGGATCTGGCCGGATCCGCATGTTCTCGTTGTCGAGGTAGCCCGAAAGGTACTCGTTGATCCCGTTGCGGACCGATTTCGGCGAGGTGATGACGCCGTACGCACCCGGCTCACCGTAGGCGACGTGGAGCGTGTCCGCGAGCAAGTCGAGAATCGCAAGGTCGTGTTCGACGACGAGCACCGACTTGCCTTCCTCCTCGGCGAGTTCACGGATCAGCCGCGCCGCAGTCACGCGCTGGCCGATATCCAGATACGGCGTGACCTCGTCGAGGAAGTAAAAGTCCGTATCGCGGGCGAGCGTGGCCGCGATGGCGACCCGCTGGAGCTCCCCGCCCGAGAGGTCGTCGATCGACTGCTCCATGACCGGCCCAATCTCGAGCCGTTCGACCAGTTCGTCAAGCGCATCGCGCTCGTCGGTTCGCTCGAGCAGCTGTCGGGTGTTCCCGTCGAAACTGTTCGGGATCTGATCGACGTACTGGGGCTTTCGCGCGATCGTGATATCGCCGTCGCGCACGTCCGCGATGTAGTCCTGCAGTTCGGTCCCTCGATAGGCCTCGAGCACCTCATCCCAGCCCGGTTCCTCCTCGTGTCGGCCGAGATTGGGCTCGAGTTCGCCGGCCAGAATGCGGACGGCGGTGGTCTTCCCGATTCCGTTGGGACCGAGGATGCCGGTGACCTGGCCCTCCTGTGGCGCGGGCAGGCCGTACAGCGAGAAGGCGTTCTCACCGTAGCGGTGGACGGGCTCGTCCTGGAGTTCCTGCGGGAGGTTGATGATCTCGATCGCGTCGAAGGGACACTTCTCGACGCAGATGCCACAGGTCTCGCCCAGACAGATCTCCTCGGAGATGTGGATCTGTTCGGGCTGGCCTTCGGCGGCCTCCTCGCCGCGGAGGGTGATACACTCCTTTCCGGTTCGATTCGGCGGGCAGTAGTTCTTGCACTCGTAGCTGCACCGATCGGGCTGGCACCGGTCTAAGTCTACGACGGCGATGCTGTCATCCGCCATGGTTACCCCGAGAACTCCGCGGTCAGCAGAATGCCCCACGTCACGAACCACAGCGAGAAGGTCATGAACGCGATGAACAGGTAGTGTTTCGCCCCGAACTCGTCCTCGCCGTAGATCCCCGAGACGTTGATGAGAATGTACTGGACGAGGATCGCCCCCAGGACGAACGCGAGCGCCTCCGTGTTCTGGGCCGCGGCGCTGGATACTCCGACCCAGGACGCGGAGGCCAGCGCCGCACCGACGCCCAGCAGCGCGGACAGGGCGGTTACGCTGACCGAGCGAATGTGTTCGCGTCGGTCGCTGATCGATTCGGTCGACATAGGGGAACGTCCGAGAGCGGGGCTAAAAAGGCGTTCGCATTGTGTACGAACCGGTGCCCGTTTGCGGCGTCTCACTCGACCCGCCTCGCTGACGGTGCGGACTCGAGGGGAGACAACTGATCACCTAATTTCGAAGATATCTCCGTCGGTACGATCGCTGGTGTCGGAGTACGTCACTTGGGAGGACTCACCGGTCGGCCCGTCGACATCGATGTTCGAGAGTTCGATGGTGACGGTTCCTTTCTCGTTGCCCTGTGCGGTGTACGTAAGCTGTGACGACTGCGAGTCGAACGATACACCTCCCTTGCCGCCTTGGACCGTGAGATCGGTGTCCGTCACACTACTGTAGTCGACGCCGCCGTTGTCCTGCGGATCGGAGAAGTCGATCGTCGCGACGCCTTTGTTGCCGAGCCCGTCGACGCTAAACGAGACCGTCTGCGTCGTACTATCGGTGGTGACGTCGCTCGCGTTGAACGTTGCGGCCCCGGTAAACTTCCCTTGACCACACTGAATATCGACGGTCGCGTTGAACGTCGGCTCCGCGATACGTATCGTCGTCCCCTCTACGCCGTCGACGCGAATGACAACGTTCTGTGGACCGACGCTCTGCTTTGCCGCGCAGTCGATTGTGACGTTCGTTGCGTCCCCGGCGGCGATCGTATCCCCGGTCGTCGGCGATGCGACGGCCAAGAGACTATCGTCGACGCTCCCATCGCCGATGGACTGGATCGTCACGTCCTGTACCTCGAGCGATTCGTCGACGTTATTGACGAGGGTTCCGACGCGGAGCGGGTCGCTGTCGGCTCGTAGTTCCGTCCCGCTTACGTCGCCCGCGCTCTCGATACCGAGGTAGGCGTTCGAATCCGCTGCGGTCCGGATGTCGGTACCGCGGTCGGCCGCGAACGAACTGAACCCGAACGACGGGCCGACGAGTAAGAGCGTCCCCACTACCAGTACCACAGCACCAACTTTCGTGATCGGATTCTTGCCCATTGTCCCCCGCTACACGGTATGCTTTCGGTCTGCCGTGCCTCATCCTCGGCTCCGTCGTGACCTAGTATAGCGTACCTATCCCGTCGGACAATCAGGATAAAAGGACGGTCTATCTTCCAAATCGTTTACTGCGTTTATTCCGTTCATCACACGAAAGATCAGCTCCCTCTTTCGGTTGACCTAATCAAAGTACCGTCTCTGCTGTGCAGCAAGCGTTCTGTAACAACTCTCACGACTACTTCTGTGTCGAACGCCGATTCTGAGAGAACACGTCGTGCTCCGTCGGACTGTTATCCCGGAACCACCGGGGTAGAACTGCAGAACGCGATTTCACGAACCGACGACCCCCTCCCGCGAGTCTCACAGATCGAGAGTGATTTCGACCGGTATCTCCTCGTTTGGCTCGTTCGAATTCGCACCCTCGACATACAGGACGAGCGTGACGGTTTTCCCTTGCATATCCACCTGATTATAGGTGCCTCCGTTCTCGCCGTCACGGAACTGTTCGATATCGACGACGACCGATTCTCCGTTCGTGATCGCCGTGGGGCTCGACAAATTGTACCGGTTGGTCCCGACCTGCAGACTGCCCTCGAGGTTGATCGTCCCAGTCGCATCAACCGTGACTTCGTCGCCTGCGATGGGGAAGATGAATCCATCATCGAGCATATTGATGTGTGTCGAATCACTGGCATCGGTTACCGTAATTCCAGTCACTGTTGCATCGTTTGTACCAGTATTCTCGAGTTCGAAATTGACTCTGCTGTTCCCCTGTCCGTCGTCGTATCCAGTCGGTGCGAGGGCTTCTGGCGTCCCTTCGACGACCTGGAGATCAATGTCAGGGTCGTTAATCGGGATCGGATCGTCGGTCAGTTTTCCGTCGCCGGCGCTGTCGTCTTCGTCGCAATCGTACGAAATCCCGCCGACGGTGTACGTGGCTTCGGTCACCGAAAGTCCCGATCCCTCCGCGTCGATCAGGAACGTCACCTCCGCGTTACTGGCGGTTCCGCCGCCGTTTCCACACGCTAGGCTCACCGGTTGCAGCGGGTCTTCCGGATCGAGCGTTGACAGCTCGCCATCGTTAGCCACCTGTAAAATCGAATCGTCTGCCCCGCTCACCGAAGCGACTTCGACTGTAATCGAACCGAACGAATTTTGGATGTTGTTCTCGAGTTCGATAGCGTCGACTTCGTTGCTCTCACATTGTCTCGTGAAGAATCCCGTGCAGGTACGAGTGACCTCGCTGGTCTCCTGATCCGTAATGCCGAGATACGCCGTCGCCGGCGTTTCAGCTGCATTCACCTGTACCCCTCTGTCGGCAGTCAGCGACGATATTCCGAGCACCGGTGCAAGCATCGCTACTGTCCCGAGCAACACGAACACAATCCCGAGTTTCGTGACCGTGTTCGTCATGGTGGCCGGTCCATTTCACCGAGTCGCATCCGCCGATTCTGTACGACGTGGACGACCGCCGAGACGGCAAACAGCCCGAATATCGCCGTCGCCCAGCCGAGTTCCGGAACCGTCTCGGTCGGAATCACCTCGAGCCACAGCCCCGCCATCACAACCGAGCCGACCGCAGTTAACCCGAGGTAGTAGACAGCCCACGGGACCGAGTCGCCTGGGACGATATCGAGATAGACGTCCAGTTCGGCCGCCTCATCGGTGAGTTCGATCGTTCGATCGTCGAACTCGATCATATCGGCTCGCTCGAGCGTCGGTAAATGCGTCTGCTGAAGCGACGTGTAGACGCGCTTTCGCTCGGCCGACGTGATCGCTTCGACCTCCTTCTCGAGTTCCCAGGCGGCGACATGTTCGGCGAGATCGCCGAGCGTGACGGGTTCGTCCTCGCGCTTGCAGTAGTGGATGGCGTATCGGCGACGCTGGTTGCTCAGCAGGTCGAAAATCTCGCCCTCTCGAGACTGATCGTCCCGCTCTGTTGGCCCTGCTGTAGCCGATTGGCTCTCGCCTGTTGTCGCCATCCCCCTAATCAATACGAATAACAGTTCTATTGATATATAATGCTTGTTGCTGATCAGTGTACACAGGATTGGGACTAACGGTCAGAAACACTTTCTAACAGAGTCACAGATCGCATCTCCGTTTAATGGCTCGCAATCAGAAAAAGCACTTTCGATTTACCTGTTTCCCAGCTGTCCGCTATCCAATCACAATGCTGTTGGTGTCGACGTTGACGCCGGTGTCGCTGGACAGACTCCCATCGTTGTCTAAACCAGCGGTTCCAGACTCGAGTTTACCGGGACCGACGCCATCGTTGGCGTTGCCCTCGAGCGTCGGGCCACTCCCTTCTATACCCCCTGCCTCATTGCCCTCACCGGAGGTGGCCTCTTCGGGCGGATCACTGATCTCTGGAATGAGCGTCAGCTCGTATGGGTTTCCGACAGCAACACCTGCTCGCTCGATATCGACGTAGACGATCAGGTCATTAAAATTCGGATCGCCGTATCCATCCGTGTTCTGCGCGTCATCCCAAAGTGAATCAGTACCGGAACTATCTGTCTGGCTGGTCATCTCAAAGAGGAATATATATTCGTTTTTGCCTAAATCAAGTGTTTGAGTTTCGTTGTCCCATAGCCCTTTTTCAGCTAATATTTCGTCTGCACTCACCTGTAGGTCGTGGTACGCACGGAGTTCTGGGACAGTATCGTTTTTGTGAGTACGGACTCGGACGTTCTGAAGACTTCTATCGGCCGTAGCGTCAACATCAACCCATGGATCGCTATTATCGATATCGTCACTGTAATGGTGTGTATATCCTCCTGATTCCGTTTCCTTATTATGACACCAACTGGACAAACATTGTTCTGAGGTTGACGATAGTGTTAATGTGACCTCATTGCCTTTGATATCGTCTTTTTCAATTGAAATCGGCTTTGTCCACTCATCACCACCCTTCTTTTGCCAAGAATCATAGGTATTGATGTTATCCCCCCCCATCTTATTTTTGAACCGATGGTGAACAGTTCGCTCTCCACCACTTTCCGTGACGACAGAGAGATCAACGGGAATTAAATGATGATCATTAACTGGTCCGGTCCAAGAATAACCTGACTGTTCTGTCGAAACTTGTGTTCCTAACACAGTGACATTCGCCGCGACTGGTTCGCCTACGCCAATTCCTGTTTTTCCGGAGTTTGATTTGGCAGACACATTGAACGTCGTCGTGAGGCTATCATCATTTGTAGTGACCGTCGCGCGATATTCCCCGCCGAGGAGGCGACTTTCGTTCAACGGCCACTCGATTGTCCCGCTCTGCCCAATTTTGAACTCTTCACTGATCGTTCTCGTTTTTCGACCGTATTCATCGGGTGTTTCCCCATCGAGATACTCAAGATCGAGAGTGACAGCCGGATCATTGCCGGGATCGATCCCGGTATTTTCTATATCGAAACGGATCGTGACGTTGTCATCGTCGACGCTCCCATTCGAGAGTTCGAAGTGAGTTCCAGGTTCGCCAAAGTAGAACGATCCATTCGTCCGTAATCCGTCACCATCAGCCTTGATATTGTACTCGTAGACTGTTCCCGGTTCGAAGTCACCGTCGACGGATGGGTCGACCCCGAATGTAACCGTCTCCTCCTCACTACTCTCGAGCGTCTTCTTCTTCGGGAGTTTGACGTCCGCATCCGGGATGGTTAACGTAACGTCTCGCGTTTCCTCGGCTGCGTACGTGCTCTGGACCGTCCCCTCGACCGTGAATGGACCATCGCTTGAGACGATCTGTCCGTTTCTGACTCCTTTGTCCTCAACGACGATGAACGCCTCTTTACCGCTCCCTCCAGTCCCGACAATCGTCTCGCTCAGGTCCGTATCACTCGTCTCGACATTAAACACGTTAGAGCGACTGGGGAGGGAACTCTCGTTGATCGTCCAGCTGACGCTTCCCGTCGCACCGTACTCGAGAGAAAGCTGTTCCGTGTCACTGACACCGAGGGAAGGGAAGTCAAGCATGACGTTCTGTGTCCCATTTTCAATACCACTGTTCCGAACGTTAGCGTTGATGGTAACATTACTGTCACCAGTCGGCGTCGTTTCGATGTTGGTCACGTTGAAGTTCGCACCTGATTTGCCAAGATAGAACTCACCAGGTTCGTCTAGCGTGTCATCGATTCCGCCAGATCCATTGAGCGTGTGGATCGTGTACTCGTACGTCCGTCCGGGCGTCAGAACGTCCTCGTACTGTTTTGGCTTCACTTTCGTTGTGATTAGTTTGGTCTGTCCCCCAGGAACACCCTTGCCATCGTCAACGACAACCGCGCCTCCGTCAATAACGACGCGCATTGGGCCATCGCTGGCATCAGCTGTCGTATTGCCGGTGTTGTTCAGTTTTGCATTGAACCTGAGTTTGTTTCCGTCCGTGACGACATGGTCTCCACGTGTCGCAGGCTTATCGGTAACGCCCTCGTCCTCCTCGATGAGAAGCGTCGGACTGTCGATTGGCTCTCTGATCTCCTCGATCCGAGCTTCGACAGTATCGCCCGTCTGTGTTACGGTCACTCCCTCGTACTCATCTTCACCGAGGGAGTCCTCGAGAAACCGATGCCATCCATCGTGGTACTCGCTCTCAATTCGAATAGCGACGTTCGCTCTGTCGTTGCACCGGGTGGAGACATTGTTGATCCGGCGGGTGAGATCCGTCGCTTTACTGTGATCAGCTCGAGCCACCGCCTCGGAGCCGCCGAAATCATCGTTGTCGAGTTGGAGGATTTGCAGTTGGAGCGTGTCGTTATCGTATCCGATATCGGGCTCGGAGACGATGCGGGTTTGACCGTTGGTGGTTTCCCAGACGCCACCGCCCTGGTGAGCGATCGTGCCGCCGGCCTGCTCGTACTCGAGCGTTCCCAGACTGTCGTTAACGGAACAGCTCGCGTCGCTCCACGGGTCGCTACTCGAGCCGTTGGCGTACCAGGCGACCTCGATTTGTCCGCCGTTGCCGTTCACGTCAGATGGCCCCACGCCTTCGGGGAGTACCTGCTCCGTCTTTGTTTCCGCGACCGTCGAAAGCCGATGGTCGGTTTCCAGCATGAACTGCTGTGTCTGCTCCCTGTCGGCTTCCGACTGGATCGCATCGAACATCGCCGACCCAGCGACGAAGACCAGCATCGCACCTATCATCACGAGTGCGAACAACAGTATGATCCCGACGAGCGGACTCGCGGCACGCGTGTCCCGATCGCGGGTATCTCCCCACCTGCACCTTTCCTTGTCGGCCATTTTCAGCTTAATAGTGGGTACTTCATAAAAGCATACATGATATTTTAGTTATCAAGGATGATTACTGGACAGTCAAGTACCTCTTGCGTGGTGCTTGCGCTGCTACTAGCGCAGTCGCGAATAGCCGACGTATGTCGCTCTTACCTGCAGATCGCAACCGGAATGGGATCGCGAAATCATTTCGCCACTGGTCGTTCAACTCGTCCTCGAGTCTCGAGCGCTCGCAGCTCACCCGACGGTGTTCAGGTGGTGCTTGCGTCGGTTGACGGCCTTGACCACCGCTTCAGGCTCGGCTTGAACGGTCGTATGGCCGGTCTTTCGGACCTTCTGGATACTCAATACAAAGTGGGTGACGTTCGTGAGTGGGAGTAGGAACCGCGTTCTGGCATCCCTCGGAGGTCGAAGCTGGAGCGTGGAACGGAGATCATACCAATGAGAATGAACCGACGTAATGTGTTAGTTGGACTGGGAACGATTGTCGCGGGTGGCGGAGCCGCGCTCGGAACGGGTGCGTTTAGTAGTGTCGAGGCAGAGCGCACAGCAAACATCTCTACGGTCGGTGATGCGTCCGGTTATCTTGCTATTGAGGCCCATCCAAACAGTAGTGACGACAGCGCTACACCCAATGACCCAGATACCACATCTGATGGGTCTCCGTATTTAACCCTCAGTTCCGATGATGAATTGTCATTTAATTTTGACGGTTCGGGAGATCCTTCAACATCTGCTTCAGGCCTAAACCGTAATGCTCTCTCGAAGTTTGGTGATCTCCTTCAGATCACTAACAACGGTCCAAACTCAGTCAATTTGGATGTTGAGCTTCGAAACAGTTCTAGCAACACCACTGAAGAGGATAGTGTTTTCACCGCCTATATCTCTCAATCAAGCCCTCCGACTGGTGGATCTGAAGGTGATAGTGTAGATGGAAGTGTCACCTTGAGCTCTGGCGATACGCTCGATATCGGATTTGAGATTGACTTACGAGACCTGTCTGGCTTAGACTCATCTAAGTTCACTGATAGCAAACCTCAAAGCAACTATGGAGAGAACGTCGCCACGGTTGCATTTGTAGCTAATCAGCCATAACATCCCCTCTATCAACCTAGGTTAAATAATATATTATAGGGGGTATTAAATTGACAGATAATTCTTTCTTCCTATATATATTTATAATAGGGATATCGCTAGCAGTGGTGATACCATCAGGTGCTGTGAGTATCGGTGAAAGTGGGGATACGAGAGGAGTAATACTAGAGCCTGCTAACGGGCCAAATGGAAAATATGCTTCTCTCGATGAAGATGGTATAGCAATCGATTTTCAGAAACTCAACGACCGCTCGATAACGCGTGCAGACGATGTCTTTACAATCTCGGTCACCGACGACGATGTCGAACGAATCTGGATCGAGAACGACGTTTCCGGACTCTCCTTCTATAGGGGTGACAATCCGACGAACACGATCAGCCGATCGAACCCCCTCGAGCCGACGCCGGGCTCGACGACCAGTATTGGCGTCGCGGTTGACACGCACGAGGCGGTCAGCGGGACGGAGACGTTCACGGTCGTCGCGCAGTACGAGGACGAGGACGAAATCGAGTCCGATATTGACGGCTCGAACCTGAGCGTTTCGCCGACGAACGTCGAGGCAGGCGAGACGGTCACGGTCAATGCGACCTACCGAAATAACGGCGACGGATGGGGCACCGAAACGGCCCGGCTGACGGTCGACGGAACCGTCGTCGACCAGCGAACGATCGCCCTCTCGTCGGGTGAGGAAGAGACCGTCAGCTTCGAACGGCGCATGGAGTGGCCCGGCACGTACGATGTCGGGATTGAGGGTCTCGGGCATCAGTCGGTGACCGTCGAGGGTCCGCAGGTCGAGGTCTCGAGTGCCACCATCGACGACGCCACGATCACCGCCGGCGAGACCGCCACCGTCCGGGCGACGGTTCGGAACCCGTCCGACAGGTCACTCGAGCGCACGCTCGAGCTCGCGGTCGACGGCATCGTCGTCGATACCAGAACCGTTTCGATCCCGGCCAACGGCGAGCGGACGGTGACATTCGAGCGGCGGTTCGCGGCGGCGGGGACCTACGAGGTCGGGGTCAGCGGCGTGTCCGCAGGGACGGTGACCGTCGAGGAGCCGGGGCCGTTTTCGATCCAGAACCGCGAGCTCTCGGCGGCGACGACGGCGGCGCTCGCGCCGCCCGCGACGGCCGGACTGTTGGCCCTGGCGGTCGTCGCGAACCGGCGGTGGGCCGTTCTTCGGTAGTCGCGCCTCTATCCAATGGGGCCGCAGAAGTGGAGTTACTCTGGTTAAGAACGAATAGAGCCAGTATAGACGAGCGTCCTGCTCAGGCTGGCAACTAGGATTTCCACACCCTCCCCAGCCGACTCGTTCGCTCGCAGGCTCTCTCACTCGTCCACTGGAAGACGAAAAGCGTCTTCCAAGCTGTCACTCGTTCCATCTGCTCACGGACCGACGGCCCGTTCGCATGGTATGCGAGACCTTTGGTCTCGCACTACTCGCGACAACCTCGCGCATCGTCGTCGACGCGCTCTCGAGTCCGCTCGAGCGCGTCGCCAGCGCGCGCCACCGCGGGGTGACAGTCAGTGGTGCCGAAACGCGCGGTCTCTCGAGTATGCGATGACTCCGTGACTCCCCGTCGGAATTCTCGCGGGCTTTATACTGGAGAAGAAACATAGTGTAGTCGAACAGTCAGCCAGCCATGATCGTACTCGTCACTCGTCGATGACTACCGCGTCACTCCTCAAGCGGGGGCTCGGGTTCGGCCTCGCGCTGGTTGTCATCCTGCTAATCGTCGGCCAGCTCCTTGGACAGCCGATTCTCCTCGGCTACGTCGCGACCGGCAGCATGGAACCGACGATGGACGCCGGCGACGGGTTCGTTTCCGTTCCTAGCGCTGTCACCGGCGACGTCGAGGAGGGCGACGTCGTCGTCTATCAGGCCAGAGAACTCCACGGCGGCGGGCTGACGACCCACCGCGTGGTCGGCGAGACCGAGGAGGGGTACGTGACGAAGGGCGACGCGAACCCGTTTACGGATCAGGACGGCGGTGAACCCCACGTCACGGACGGCCAGATCGTCGCCAAAGCGTGGCAGGTAAACGGCGAGGTCGTGACGATACCCCATCTCGGAACGGCCGTTATGGGTATTCAGGGCATCACAACGGGGGCCTACGAAACCGTCGCGCCGATCATCGGCCTGACGACGACCGCATCCAACAACGGGCTCGGTGCGATGTTGGTCGCGATCGGCGTCGCCATGCTCGGCTTCGGGACGGTGTTCGAGCGACTCGGCCCGACGCGGCGCGAGACGAGCAGACGGCGCTCGCGAGAGAACGTGATTGCGTTCTGGACCGCGCTCGGACTTGTCTTGCTCGTGTTCGTGACCTTCTCGACCGCGGCGATGGTCGTCCCCTCGGGTACGACCGAGTACGGGCTCGTGAGTACGACATCGCCAAACGACGACCCGCAGGTCGTCGCGCCTGGCGAGACGGCCGAACTCACCCGGATGATCGACAACGCCGGCTACATGCCGATCGTTGTCGTCCACGAGGCTCGGAGCGGGAGTATCAACGCCGATCCCGCGTCCCAGACCATCGGCATCCGCGACAGCGGGGAGACGACGGTGACGCTATCAGCGCCCGACGAGGAGGGCGAGTATACGCGCCATCTCGGCGAATACCGGTATCTCTCCGTTCTCCCGCCGTCGGTGCTGGTCTGGCTCCACGGGATTCACCCCTTCGCCGCGATCGCCGCGGTAAACGGGGTCATCGTCGGGATCACCGTTGCAATCGTCCTCGTGATCTTCGGCAGCGGCGATCTCCGGGTTCGGTCTGCGGGTGATCACGTCCCGCTCTCGACCCGCCTCGAGCGACGACTGCGGAAGTGGCTTCGCGATCGAGAGTAGCCGCTCGAGGCCACTACCCTTATAATGGTCGGTTTCTTTCACACACGCATGTATTGTTCCGGTGACCGACCAGTTCGGAAACGGACAGCTCGGCTAGCGGGCGGGCGTGGTCGGCCAGCGGACGAGTTCGAACGACGAGGCCGAATCGGAAGGGGTGGCAAATGATCGACAGCCCGCGGCTCGAACTGGTGCTCGCCAGACACGGACGCGCGATCGCGATCGCGCTGGTTGTCGTCGGCGTTCTCGCGATCGCCGCAACCGGTTGGGCAGTCGCGAATCCGGTGACGACGACTGCGGCCCAGTTCAGCGACGAACGCGTCACGACCGACGCGGAAACGAGCGCCGTCGTCACCGAGAACGGCACGCTCTGGACCGAGGGCGATCGCCTCGAGGATAGTTCGGTCTACTTTCTGAATGCGACGCCGGAGTTGACGATCCGGCCCGAAACGAGGCTCCGGAACGAAACCGGCGGGACCCCTATCAAGGACGGGGACGTTACGCACGAACTCCGGCTTCGGTTCGAGGCGACCCGCGACGGTTCAACGTTCTGGAACGAAAGCCATGAGGTGGTCGCCGAGTCGGCGTCGGTCGAGAACGGCGTCGCGACATCGAACGCGACGATCAACGTGGAATCCTATCGGCAGCGACAGCGACAACTCGAGCGCGAGGTCTCCGGCGTCGGTTCGGTCGAGTTGTCGATGGTGCTCCGTGTCGAGTACGATACGGGCCGTCAGCAGGGGACAGTGACGGCGACGACGCCGGTAGAGATAACGGACAACGCCTACTGGCTCGGCAACTCGCTGTCGGATTCGGCGACGCACAGCCATCGGAGCGGGACGGCGCGGACGACCGAGTCCCGCAGTGCGACGCTCGTCGGCGGTCTCTCGGTGCTCGGAACGCTGTCGCTGGCCGGTGCAGCGCTCGTCGCCCGCCGGTCTCCCACGGATCTCGAGGCGGCCCGTCGTGCGGTCCACGAACGGCGCTACGCCGAGTGGATCTCGCGGGGCTCGATCCCGATGTGGATTGGCGACTATCACGTCTCGCTCGACACGCTCGAGGACGTCGTCGACGTCGCGATCGATACGAACGAACGCGTCGTCCACGACACGCAGCGGGGGCTGTTCGCGGTCGTCAACGACGGGGTGGTCTACTACTACAGCGACCGCGGTCTCTGGGAGGAGACCGCTTGGCCGGAGATGGACCTCGAGGAACAGCCGGCCGTCATCGACGGCGACGGGGAGCTGTCGCCCGAGGATCTCTCGGAGCTCGACCCGAGCGACGAGTTCGCAGCACCTGACGATCCGGACGGGTTCGAGGACGATGAGGAAGTCTGGGAACAACTCTGAGTACGGAACGACAGTTCCGGATCGGAAAGGCGAGCGCGCCGTCTCGGTCGGCGGTCCCCACGTTCGATAATAAACGAAATACGTATAGGATTGATCCGCAAAAATTCCGGTGCATGGAAACGCCACTCATTGTTACTGACTTCCTCGAGCAGGCGCGGGAGCACTACGGAGACGAGGAAGCGATCGTGGGGGTCGACGGTGACCGGTTCACCTACGCTGAGTTCGGCGAGCGGGCCGACCGGTTCGCCGCAGCGCTCCAGGACCGCGGAATCGAGAAGGGCGACCGCGTCGCCGTCCTTGATCCGAACACGCACTACCACCTTGAGGCGGCCTTCGGCGCGATGCAACTCGGTGCGGTCCACACGCCGCTGAACTACCGCCTCGAGCCGGCCGATTACGAGTACATCCTGTCGGACGCGGGCGTCGACGCGATCTACGCCGACTACGCGTTCGCGGAGAAGATCGAGGCGATCCGCGACGAGGTGCCGACGGAGACGTTCGTCACGAACGACGCGGACGCAGTGGCGGGGAACTGGGAGGAGTTCGACGGCGTGCTCGAGGACGCCGGGACCGAGTTCGATCAGCCCGAGATGGCCGAGGACGAGATCATCACGATCAACTACACCTCGGGGACGACGGGCGATCCGAAGGGGGTCTGTCGCACGCACCGGACCGAGACCCTCCACGCGTATCTGATGTCGATCTACCACGAAATCACCGACGACGACACCTATCTGTGGACGCTGCCGATGTTCCACGTCAACGGCTGGGGTCATATCTACGCGGTGACCGGCATGGGCGCGACCCACGTCTGTACGCGCGGGGTCAACCCCGACGAGGTCGTCGCGTCGATTCGCGAGGAAGACGTGTCCTTCCTCTGTGCGGCTCCGGCGGTGCTCAACCAGCTGATCGACTACTACGAAGCCGAGGGAGAACCCGAGATGACCGGCGAGAAGCGGGTTCGGGTAACGACCGCCGGGAGCGCGCCGCCGGAGGCGACCATCCGGGCCGTCGAGGACCGCTTTGGCTGGTACCTGAAACATCTCTACGGGGCGACCGAGACGGGACCGCTGATCACCATCTCCGACACCAAGCGCCTCATGAACGACGAGAACCGCTTCGAGATCAAGAAGCGCCAGGGGATGGGCGTTCTCGGCACCGACGTTCGCGTTGTCGACGAGGAGGGGAACGACGTCCCGCGCGACGACGCGACGCTCGGCGAGATCGTCGTCCGGGGTAACCAGATTATGGACCGCTACTGGAACAAGCCCGACGAGACCGACGAAGCGTTCAACGACCGCGTCGAGGGCTACTACCACACCGGCGATCTCGCGTCGGTCGACGAGAACGGTCTGATCGCGATCCGGGACCGCAAGAAGGATATCATCATCTCGGGCGGGGAGAACATCTCGAGCATCGAACTCGAGGACGCGCTGTTCGATCACGATGCGGTCGCGGACGCGGCCGTGATTCCGGCACCGAGCGACAAGTGGGGCGAAACGCCGAAGGCCTTCGTCGTCCCCTCGAACGGGGATCCGACGGATCCGCCGGTGTCGGCCGACGAACTGACCGAGTTCACCCGTGACCGACTGGCGAGTTACAAGGTCGTCCGCCGGGTCGAATACGTCAAAAAGCTCCCGAAAACGGCGACTGGAAAGACCCAGAAGTACGAACTGCGCGAGCGGGAGTGGGAGGACGAAGACCGGATGATCGGGGAGGGCTGATCGGGGAGGGCTGATCGGGGAGGGCTGATCGGCGAGGGCTGATCGGCGAGGGCTGAGCGGCGAGGGCTGAGCGGCGAGGGCTGAGCGGCGAGGCGGACTGGCCGAGGACGATTTCCGCGGGGCGAACACTGACGAATCGGTCGCTGACCGAATCGCAGCCTCGTTTTGAACGCTGTGGGGCGAACATACCTAATTTACAGAGTCACGTCGTTGCTGATACCCTCCGTCGGATCAGACACAACAGTGATATCGAACGGTTCGGCGGCTCAGGATACAATTTACACGAATAAATCTATTACATTCTATTCCGATACTCGTCGGGTAAGGCTCAACTTTTATACTGCTGGGGCCTTTCGATTCGTAATATGGCAGAGACCGACGGGGAGGAAATCGAAGACTTGCCACCGAGTGCGAAACTCGTCTTCAAGGTTCTCGAGTATGATGGGCCACTGACGCAGAAACAAATCGTCGAGGAATCGATGCTCTCGGCCCGGACGGTACGGTACGCGCTCGAGCGACTCGAAGATATCGGGATCGTCGACGAGGACATCTACTTTGCGGACGCTCGGCAGAGTCTCTACCGGCTCGAGGAGCCGGTCGCGGCCGATGGGAACGGCGTCGAGGACTCCCCGAAAAAGGACGCTTGCTGTGCGGAATAACAGCGAGAACGGCAGTATTATTTTCTAGCGGTGACCGTCCCCGGTATGGACAAAGAGCGGCTCCCGCGATGGGGCTGGCTGATGGTCGGGCTGTTTCTCGCGGTACTGGTTGCGAACCTGCTCAATCTACTCGTTCTGGTGCCGGCCGTGTTCCCCGAAGCGTACCGCTCAGTTACGGTCATCACGACCATGTCGCCGGTGCTGATCTACGTCGGTATCTGGTACGACGAGGATCGACGACGGTACTGGACGAATTCGCGGGCGAAAATCGCCGGTGACGTCCTGTTCGTCGTGACGGGGGCGGCACTGGGGTCGGCGATCGCGCTCGTGGCGATCGTCGGTTCCGGGCTCCCCGACTTTCTGTCGGATATCGTCGCGATGGGCGTCGGCTTCCTCCTGTCGTGGGGGCTGTTCTGGTGGCGCAACCAGGGTCTGTACGCCGACGAACCCGATCGCTGAATCCGCGTATCGAGGGACGATCACGGATCCGCGCGGCCGCGTCCGCTGCGATCACTCGAGCGCGTCCGAACCGTCGAGGAGTCCTTCCTTGCCACGGCCAGCGATCCCCGGTGTCGGGGGGGTGGCGCGTTTGTGTTCGGTGTCCGCGTGTAGCGAGGCGATCTCCTCGGCCGTGTCGCGGTCGATCTGAAGTTCAGCGATGGCCTCGTCGAACGAGCGACCCTCCTCGACGAGCCGGTACAACAGCGGGTCGATGACGTCGTAGCGTGCGCCGAGTTCGTCAGCGTCCGTCTGGGTGGCCCAAAAGCCCGCCGTCGGTTCCTTGCTGACGATCCGGCGGGGGAGTCCGATGTGTTTTGCGAGCGCCCGAACCTCCGTCTTGTAGCAGTCGCCGATTGGGTAGGCGTCGGCCGCGCCGTCTCCGTATTTGGTGAAGTAGCCGAGTAACCACTCCGAGCGGTTCGCCGTGCCGAGGACGACCCGCGACTGACGGTTGGCCGCGTAGTAGGCGGTGAGCATCCTGAGCCGCGCGGTCGCGTTTCCGATTTCGCGGTTTCGCTCGTTCGGTCGGTTGTCGGCCTCGGTCTCCGACTCGAGTTCGCTCGCGACCGTCTCGTCGAAGACCTCGAGGAGCGGGCGCAACTGGATCTCTTCGAAGTCGATTCCCATTCCCTCGGCGATCGTGTGCGCGTCGCTGACGTGGGCCTGCTCGGTCATGTGACAGGGCAGTCCCAGCCCGAGGACACCGTCGCTGCCGATTGCTTCGACCGCCAGCGCCGCGGTCAGCGTCGAATCGATGCCGCCGCTCATCGCGACGACGACCCCGTCCGCGCCGGCGTCGGCGACGCTGGTCCGGATCGCTGCCACGATCCGCTCGCGGACGACCTCGAGCGAGCGCCGATCAGTGACGAACGCCCCGTCCGTCCGCGCCACGTCCGAGAAGACGGACGTCTTCCTATCTACGCTCATACGTTGGAATCACTCCGTTGTTCACGTTATACCTGAACGGTTGTCTCGTATATGAAGCTATTCCTTAAACACCTAGTTGCTCTACCCGTGTCGAGGACGCACATGGTCTGGTATCGGCGGAGTTAACTGATCATGTGCTCACTTTCCAGCCACAAATGACCCGCTTCCGTACGTTTGCAGTCTTCCCGTCGGTCGGGTCGATCGTCACCGGCTCTTTCCGGTCGATCGCTCGCTCGAGTTCCTCCGCGATCGCGCTCCCTCGAGACACCTGAATCTCACACACGCACCTTTTTCTCGTCGGGTTCGTTCACTTCGCTCACTCACCGCTCCTCGAAAAATCTGCGCCAAAAAGCCGCTCACTCACTCCGTTCGCTCCGAACCGCGCACCGCTCGCGGATCGACCGTTTATGACGGAACGATCGTCACCGGATCTTTCCGGTCGATCGCTCGCTCGAGTTCCTCCGCGATCGCGCTCCCTCGAGACACCTGAATCTCGCCGCCGCGGCTCACCGTTGCGGTAAACAGGTACTCGCCGGCGGCCTGGACCTCGACGGTTTCGCCGTGGTTGCCGTCGACGGGGATGACGATGTGCCGCGAGGTGATTTCGGGCTGGACCATCTGACCGGCCTTGGAACCGCCGCTACTGCCACCACCACTACCGCCGTCGCCGTTCGCGCTGGCTCCGCCGGCACCACCGCCTGCACCGTAGTTCGGGTTCTCGTCGTGCGTTCGGACGTCGATGTCGATCCCCAGCCGGTTCTCGACGTCGGTGATGCGGCCGCCACCTTTGCCGATGACGCTCGAGATGTCGTCTTCTTCCACGTAGACGACGGCCTTGTCCTGGCCCTTGAGTTCGACGTCGACGTAGCCGTGGGCGATCGAGCGGATCTCCCGTTCGATCTCCTGTTTGGCGATGCGGTCGACGCCGGACTCGTTCGCCGGGCCGCCGTCCTCGTCTTTCAGCGGGACGGTGACGACCTGCCGGTTGAAGGTGTAGATCTCGTACTCGGGCTCGCCGGTCTGGAAGTTCGTAATCTGAATCACGGGGCGGGCGAGGTCCTCCTCGGTGAGTCCCGCGGGAACCTTGACTTCGGTCTTGACGTCGTAGACGGTATGGACCTCGCCGGCTTCGATGTAGATGACGGTGTCGACGACCTGGGGAATCATCCCGAGTTCGACGCGACCCACGAGTCGCTGGAGCGCGTCGATCGCTCGCGTCGCGTGAACGACGCCGATCATGCCGACGCCGGCCAATCGCATGTCTGCGAAGACCTCGAAGTCGTTGGTTTTCCGGACCTCGTCGTAGATCGTGTAGTCCGGTCGGACCATCAACAGGGCGTCGGCGGTCTTGGCCATCTCGCCGCCCAGTTCCGTGTACTGGGTGATGTCCGGACCGACCTGCAGGTCCCGCGGTTTCTCCATCGTCTTGACCGAGTAGTCGTGGTCCGAAATGTAGCGGGCGACCGCCTGCGCGAACGTCGACTTCCCCGCACCGGGCGCACCTGAAATGAGAACGCCGCGCTGGCGCTCGAGCAGCCGGTCTTTCAGTTCGTCGGCGTGCTCGTAGTCGTCGATGTCGGTCTGGGCGATCGGACGGACGGCGGTGATCTCGATGCCGTCCGAGAAGGGGGGTCGGCCGATCGCGATCCGGTAGTCTCGGAACTGGACGATGTTCATCCCCGGCTCCGAGAGCTCGAGGAAGCCGTCGGAG
Organism: Natrinema sp. H-ect4; assembly: GCF_041894845.1. Taxonomy (NCBI): domain Archaea; kingdom Methanobacteriati; phylum Methanobacteriota; class Halobacteria; order Halobacteriales; family Natrialbaceae; genus Natrinema; species Natrinema sp. H-ect4. The sequence continues at coordinate 19,697 of NZ_JBHDYC010000009.1, read as the reverse complement.
GACTCCTTCGCACCGTCGACGACCTCGCGGGCGTACTCGTCCATCGTCGCCTCGTCGAGCGGTTCGTCGGCGATCTCCTCGTAGGCCATTGCGCCGAGTTCCCCGCGTTTGGCCTTCGGCACGGCGTCCGTCTTGAGGTGGACGCTCATCGTCTGGTCGTCGAAGAACTCCTCGACGGCCAGCGTCCCAATCTCGCGAACCTCGGGTGAGACGTGCTCGACGTCGAGTCCCTTCGCCTCGGCGACCTCGGCCTGGACGACGTCGCTCGTGACGAAGGTCGCGTCGAGTTCCTCCGCGAGATCGCGGATCAGGGCGTCGATCTCGCCCTCGGAGGCATGGCCCCGCTCGATGGCGTTGGGCCGCTCGCCGACGTACTCGAGGTCGACGACGCCCTCGTCGGCCAGGTCGGCCAGCTGCTGGAGTTCTTCGAGGCCGTCCCAGCCGCTGTCGATCCCGTCGTTCGCCTGCGCCTCGAGCTCCGCGACGACCGCCTCGGGGACGCAGATCGTCGCTCCCTCGAACTGCCCGTCTTCGATAGTCGCCGAAACGCGGCCGTCGATAACCACGCTTGTATCCGGCACGACGTTCATACGTAAACTGGTCGACGTACGCCTATAAGGGTGTCCACAGCAAACCTACGCTCCTCGTTTCCACTCCACACGCCCCGCTCCGTGCGACTGAATCCCACGTTCCTATTCAGCGGGAACACTCACGGAAACTTACTCGATCGACCGAACACGTTTCGATCATGCAATCGCAGCAGACGTTCGGACGCGGCGGACTCAACGGCTTTCTCGACGTCGACGAACTCGTCGATCGTATTGGGCTCGACGAGGACGAAATCGCGTGGCGAAAGGAGTTCATCGGATTCGACGAGGACGACGAGCGGCGGCTGTCGGCCCTCGAGCCGTTGGTCCAGGCAAACGCCGAGGCGATCGCCGACGACTTCTACGAGAACGTGTTGCACTACGAGCAGACCCGAGCGATCGTCGACCGGTCGCCGAAAGATGTCGACGCCCTCAAACAAACGCAGCAGGCGTATCTCGTCTCGCTGGCCGCCGGGGAGTACGACCGGGAGTTCTTCATGAATCGGGCGCGGATCGGCAAACTCCACGAGCTACTGGACATGCCCCTGAAGCAGTACGTGGGACAGTACGGCGTCTACTACGATCTGATCCTGTCCCGGCTAAACGAGCGGGTCCAGCAGCAGGTCGTCGACGCTATCGAGGAGTGGGCCGAAGAGCGCGACGCCGAGGGAGACGGCGGCCTCGAGCGGTTCGTCGGCGCGCTGGGACTCGGTGGCGGCGTCGAGGACGCGGAAGACGGCCTCGAGGAGTCGTTCGAGGAAACCGTCAGAGACGCCATCGACGACGGCATGATGGACATCCTCTCGCTGTTGCGGATCATCAATCTCGACATGCAGGTCGCAGTCGACACGTACGTCGACTCGTACGCACAGCAACTCGAGGAGTCGATCGAACGCCGGACGCGACTCGCTCGCGAGGTCGAAGCGGACGTTCAGGGGCCGATTGCCGAACTCCACGACTCGAGCGAGGCGGTCGCGAACCGCGCCGAGGCGATCAGCGAGCACACCGAGTCACAGGCGACCGGCGTCACGCGGGCCGCGGGCGAACTCAACGACGTGAGCGCCGCGGTTGAGGAGGTCGCGAGCGTCGCCGATGAGGTTCGCGAGGAGAGCGACCGGACCGAGCGACTCGCCGCCGAGGGCGTCGATGCGGCCGACGACGCGCTGTCCGAACTCGAGGCGATCGAGGACGCGACCGACCGCGTCGCCGACGCCGTCGATGCCCTCGCAGAGCGGACGGACGAAATCGACGAGATCGTCGACCGACTCGACGACCTCGCGGAACGGACGACGGTGCTGGCGGCAAACGCGAAGATCGAGTCCTCCAGGTCGGACGCCAACGGCGGCGAGACGATGGGCGTCATCGCGAACGAAGTCCGCTCGTTCGCCGAGCAGACGAAAGCCGACCTCACCGAGATCGAAACCGCCGTCGAAGCCGTCCGCGAAGACGCCGCGGCGACCGTTGAGACGACCGAGGAAACGGTGAGCCGCGTCGAGACCGGAACGGACCGCGTTCGGGAGACGGTCGACTCGCTCGAGGAGATCCACGAGTCGGCACGCGAGACGGCATCGGGGATGGAGGACGTGGCGGCCGCGACCGATCAACAGGCCCGCGGTGTCGAGGCGACCGCGGAGACGCTCGAGGAGCTTTCGGAGTCGGCCGACAGGGTCGCGAGCGCCGCGGGGTCGGTTGCGGCGGCGAGCCAACAGCAGACGGCCAGCCTCAGCGAGGTCCGCGAGTCGGTCGCGCGCTTGACCGACGACGAGCCCGATTCCGAGTCGCCGGTCTACGAGCGACTCGGCTGATCCGGACCGCAGACACCGACTGCGGGCGTCGGTGCACTAAACACGACCGGGGCCGACACTCCCTGTATGACTCTCGTCGATCTGACGCGCGAACTCGTCGCCATCCCGAGCCACGAGGACGAGACCGCTGCCGGCGACTTCCTCGAGACGTGGCTCCGTCGCGAGACCGACGCCGACGTGACTCGAGACGCCGCCGGCAACGTGATCGCGCGGACGGGACCGGGCGAGGAAACGCTCGCGCTGGTCGGACACCACGACGTCGTAGCGCCGGCCGAGTCACAGGTCGCGAGCGGCGGCGGAGACGGCGCCGGACCGAACGAGTACGACGTCGCCGAGCGCGATGGTCGCCTCTACGGTCGCGGCACGGCAGACATGAAGGGGGCGCTCGCGGCCGCGCTGCTCGCCTTTCGCGACGCCGACCCCGCCGGCGAGTTGGTCTTCGCGAGCTTCGTCGGCGAGGAGGTCGGCGGCGTCGGTGCACGGCATGCGATCGAGCAGGGGTTCTCACCCGACTACGCCGTCGTCGGCGAGGGATCGACCAACTACTCGGGGCCGGACGTCACCGATGTGGCCGTCGCACACAAGGGTCGCCGCGGGAGCACCATCACCGCTCGCGGGACCGCGGCGCACGCCAGCGAGGCCGACGCCGGCGAGAACGCCATCTACCGCGCGACCGCGGCCGTGGACCGCGTCCGCGACATAGAGCCCCCGTCGGTCGACGCGGCGGGCGACACGCTCGAGGGCCGGCTCACCGTCACGGAAATAGAGGGCGGGTCGGCGATGAACGTCGTTCCGGCCCGCTGTACGTTCACCGTCGACGAGCGGACGGTGCCGGGCGAACGTGCGGCCCTCGAGCGGGTCGCAGGCCTCGAGGGGGTCGAGTGGGCGGTCGATCAGGACTTGCCGCCGATGCGCTGTGACGACGACGCGTTCGCCGACGCGGTTCTGGCGGCCGCAACCGACGCGCAGGCGGGCGAGCCCGAACTCGTGACGAAACCCCACGCGACCGATGCGGGCTGGCTCTCGCAGGCCGGCACGGAGTGTGTCATCTACGGCCCGTCCGAACCCGGCGAAGCCCACACCGACGACGAGAGCGTCTCGATCGACGTTCTCGAGCGCTGTCTCGAGACCTATCGGGGACTCGCGGAGCGGTGGCCGCCATCGCGGTGACGTCGTCGCGGTAGCCGGCTCTTTGATCGTCGATTTTCAGACCCCCGGGACGCCGACCGCCTCGAAACCGGTGACGCCGAGCACCGCGAGGGCGTAGAGTACGATCAGGACGGTGACCCACGCCACGAGCCCGATCATCGCCGCGGCGGTCCAGTCGCCGGGATACCGCCAGTTGATGACCGCGACGTACGCGATCAGTGCCAGTAGCGGCCCGACGAGTGGTATCCAGCCGACGACGAAACCGACGATCGCCCAGACGATGGCTCCGATCAACGCGGTGACGATGGCGTGATCGTAGTCTCCCCGACCGACGATAACTCGCGCACCCGCGTAGATGCCGAGCGCACCGATCAGCAGGCTTACGATGAATACGATAGCTGACGCGATTGGTGATGCAACGACCATAGTGAGACGGCTTACGTCAGCTCGGTGGAACAGTCCGCTGCTTGCACGTTCCATCTGTCTCTCATCGGCTAGCGAGCGCGGCGTGACAGCAGCGTGCAACGCCTTGGCAACGGTGTACTGATCGTCTCGAGAGTCGACAGGTCTTCGAGTGCCCCGCCCGCCATTCGCATTCGATCGCTTCGAAGTGACCGGAACCACGACGTTGATGCCGCTTCCGAGCGAACGATACGCCTATGGCGACCGATCAGTCTCCGAGCGACGCGAGCGAGGCCGACACGTACGAACAGTTCGAAGACCGGGTTCGGCGCATCTCGAACGTGGGCAACGCGGCCGGGATCCTGCGGTGGGATCAGGAGGTCGTAATGCCCGACGAGGGGACGCCCGCCCGCGCACAGCAGCTCTCGACGCTGTCCTCGATCAGTCACGAACTCCTGACCGCAGACGAGACCGGCGAGTTGCTCTCGGAACTTGAAGGCGAGACGACTGCGTCGTCTCGAGAAGCGAGCGGTGAAACCGCGAGCACCGACCTCGAGGACGAACAGGCCGCGGTCGTCCGCGAGGTTCGCCGCACGTACGACCGCGAGACGAGCGTCCCGGGGGAACTGGTCGAGGAGATTTCGGCGACGGCGTCGAACGCCCATCCCACGTGGAAGCAGGCCCGAGAGGAAGACGACTTCGAGCAGTTCGCGCCGACGCTCGAGAAACTGGTCGAACTCAAGCGGGAGTACGCCAACCACATTGATCCGGACGCGGATCCCTACGCCGTGCTCTTCGCGGACTACGAGCCCTACATCGACCTCGAGACGGCCGAGCGCGTTCTCGAGCGCCTGCGTGAGAATCTCGTCCCGCTGATCGATGCGGTCCAGGAGAGCGACGCCGAGCTGACGACCGACGCCTTCGCGGGGCAGTTCGACGACGACGATCAGGAGGCGCTGGCCCGCGACGTGCTCGACTCGCTAGGCTACGACTGGGATCGCGGCCGCCTCGATACAGCACCGCATCCGTTCTCCTCGGGAACGCAGTTCGACGCGCGCGTGACGACCCGCTTTGAGGAGGACGACTTGCTCGGGTCGATCACCTCGACGATCCACGAGTTCGGCCACGCGAACTACACGCAGGGTCTCCCGGACGAGGGGTACGCCACGCCGCTGGGCGAGGCTCGTGACCTCTCCGTCCACGAGTCCCAGTCTCGACTCTGGGAGAATCACGTTGGCCGTTCCCGCCCCTTCTGGGAGCACTTCCTGCCGATCGCCCGCGAGCGGTTTCCGGAACTCGAGGACGTTTCCCCCGAGGAGGCCTATGAGGCCGCCAATCAGGTCCACGACGATAACCTCATCCGGGTCGAGGCGGACGAACTCACCTACCACCTCCATATCGTCATCCGCTTCGAGATCGAGCGCGATCTGATCCGGGGCGATCTCGAGGTCTCGGAGGTCCCCGAGGTTTGGAACGATAAGTACGAGGAATATCTCGGCGTTCGTCCCGAAACCGACGCGGAAGGCTGCCTGCAGGACATTCACTGGTCTCACGGCGACTTCGGCTACTTCTCGACGTACTCGCTGGGCTCGGTGCTCGCGGCGCAGTTGTACGCCGCGGCGGAAGACGATCGGGGCACCTTCGACGAGCAGATCCGCGAGGGCGAGTTCGACGAACTCAACGGCTGGCTCCGCGAGAACGTCCACCGCCACGGCAAGCGCTACGTCACGCCGGCTCTGATCGAGCGGGCCACCGGTGAGGAGCTGACCGCGGACTACTTCCTCGAGTACGTCACCTCGAAGTACGGCGAGCTGTACGACCTCGAGAGGTACTGAACCGGCGGACTCTGTCGTCTCGCTCACTTAATTCCCGGTTCCACGGTCGTCGGAGTGTCGTTGTCAGAGTCGCCTTCAACTATTCGGACGAGACGGGCACTGCGATCGATTAGAAGAGTCCCCGTCCAACCACGACCACCATCACGTTGTTCGCGAACGCGAACAGCCCGATCGCAACGAGGACGCCAAGAAATCCCTCGAGCCCCAGCTGCACGGGCCGTTCCAGTCGTCGCGGAACGGCGCGGGCGCGAGCGAAGAGCACCGAAAACAGGCCGACGACCAGCACGGCGATACCCAGATGAACCGCAACCACGACCGCGAGGTGATGCCCTAACAGCCACGCCATCAGCGGGTTCGTCTCGGACTCGAGGCCGACAGTCGCCGCGGCCGCCACCGAGGTCAGCAGGTCGACGGCCAGCCACAGGAATAGCACGACCGCGACCCAGCCCCAGTACTCCTCGAGTCGTGGCGTCCGGTCCGCGGTACGGTCGCCGCTCATGTCGTCTCCCGGTTTCGGTAGCACGCCGATCAAGGTTGTGGCCCCGATACCGGCCCGGTTCGCGACGTCCGCGATAGCGGTTGCCGCCGGTGATCAGGTGTGTGGAATCCGCCGCAACAGTGAGACGTAGATCCGGCGGCGCGTCAGTAGACATGCAACCGTGACGCCGACCACGACTGCGGCGATCAGACCGATCGCACGTGCGTGTCCCTCGAGGCCGGCGACCGCGGATCCACCCACGTCGAACAGTCCGAGCGACGCTGTAAGCAGGCCGACGATCCCGACGATCGGAAGCGCCAGCGCCGCGAGCGCTCGGACGGCGCTCCCACCGTTGTCCGCCGTGGCTTCCCGTCGGTTGACGAACCGAACATGGGCTCCAACGTGGGTCCCGCGATGACGGTGTTTGAACTCCCGCCACTCGTTCGGCGTCGACGTGTGACAGGTCGTCGAGTAGACGACCACGTCGTCGAACTGGTCGGCAAGCATGTGAAAATCGCGCCGAAACGCCGACCCCAGCTGGTGAGCGATGATGACGCGGACGTCGTCGACGCGAACGTCGGCGGCCGTCGATGCGTCACTCCGCTGCACGTCGGCCGCCGGAAACACCGTCGAGAGTCGCCGCGCGATGGCGTCCCCCTCCGACGGACTGGTCGAATAGGTCCACTCCTCGAGCGCCGCTGCCACTCGTGGCGCTCGAACGATACTGCGATCGCTACTGCCGCTACTCGTCCCCCAATGGCCCCCCATTGTACGGAACCGTTTCTCAGTTGTCTATATATCACTGCCGAACGATTTCTGCCCCGTTTCGTCTCATCAGCGTAGATCGGTTCGGGACGAGACAGCCAGTGCCGGCCCCCGGTTTTAGGGACAGGGTGCGCATTACTGCCGACTATGGGAAATACGTCACTCGCCGAGAAGGCGGCGATCGTCACGGGCGCGAGTTCGGGAATCGGCGCGGCGACCTGTCGCGAACTCGCCGCCGCGGGAGCGAACGTCGTCCTCGCGGCCCGCAGCGAGGGCCGATTGACCGATCTCGCAGCGGACCTCGAGGCGACCCACGACGTCGAGACGCTGGTCGTTCCCACGAACGTTCGCGAGGAGGACGACGTCGACGCGCTTCTCGAGGCGGCCGTCGACCGCTTCGGCGGGATCGACGTGCTGGTGAACAACGCCGGATTGGGCCGCGGGAGCGATGTCGAATCGCTGTCGACCGACGACTACGAGACGATGCAAGAGACCAACGTCGACGGCGTCTTCTACGCGACGCGGGCGGCGATTCCCCACGTCCGCGAGCGCGAGGGGCACCTGATCTTCGTCGCCAGTTTCGCCGGGAAGCACCCGCGGCCGTCCAATCCAGTGTACGCTGCGACGAAGTGGTGGGTCCGGGGCTTCGCCAAGAGCCTCGCGGCCCAGATCGGTGACGACGACGTCGGGATCACGATCGTCAATCCCGCGGAGGTCCGCTCTGAGTTCGGAGCGGCCGACGGCGAGAGTTTCTCCGAGCGGTTCGACGAAGGCGAGGTCACCGAACCCGAGGAGGTCGCCGAAGCGATTCGCTTCGCCGCAAGTCGTGAGGGCTCGAGCGTGAGCGAACTCGATATCAATCGGCGGGACAAGTTCGCGGACACCTTCCATTGACGGGAGCGAAACGGGCAGCCCGAATCCACCGCGCCCCTATAAAACGAGGCTGGGAGTGCCGGGTCGGGACTCACCCGTTCCCGGCCCCCTACCACGAGTATGCGACTCTCAATTCCGCGCGTTCCGGGCGTCTACTTCGACACCGACGGCGAATCGACGGCGAAGACCATCGCGCTGAGCGCCGCCGGCCGACGAGCACCGAAACCGCAGGGCTACGCGCTTCAGGCCCTTCCCTACATCTGGTCGTTCGACGTCGACCTCCGCGAGGTACCGACCGATCATCCGATCCAGTACCTCCATCCGGAGGGCGCACGGAGTCTGGGCGATCTCTCCCGGCAGCGCGGCGTCCGCGAGGTCGGGACCGAACTCGAGTCCGTCTTGCGGTTCGTCTGGTCGGTCAATCAGGAAGTGGAGTCGGCGACGGGACAGTTACTGGGGATGTCCTCGGACGACGACGGCGTCACCATCGAGGTCCAAGACGGGGCCATCAGCGCCGACGGCTCGCCGCTCGAGACCGATGCCTTCGACCTCGAGGACTCCGATATCGACGAATCTGAAACCGTAGAATTCGACGTTCACGAGCCCGACCACGACCGGTTCGATCCCGACGACGAGCTGTGAGTCGCTGGCAGGGACGCTGAGGGATGACTTGGCCGTCCAATAGCCGTGTGAATGAAATAGCGTTTCTGATGGAATTGAGTGTGACAAGGCGCCCTGCTATCGTGGCAACAGGGAATCGCCACACCCTCCCCAGCCGATTCGCTCGCTCCTGGCGTCGCTCGCTCATCCCTCGCGCAGGTCATCGACCGCCCTCACTCTCCTTCGGACGGTCGACAGCGCGCGCCACGGCATGCCTGATGGTCGGTCTGGAGTGAAACGTGGTTACCCTGCACTGTGCAGTCAGTAGCGCCTCCGAATATGAACGAACCGTATAACCCGCTGGCCGCGCTGGATCAACTCGAGACCAAATGCCTCTCCGAGCGTTCAGAGTCGCCTACGACGGCACGGGCTATCACGGCTTCCAGCGCCAGCCCGATGTCCCGACCGTCGAGGATACGATCTTCGACGCGCTCCGTGCACTCGAGGTTCTCGCCCCTGACGCCGACAAACCCGCGGGCTACGCCGCTGCCGGCCGGACCGACGCGGGTGTCTCCGCGCTCGCCCAGACGATCGCACTCGAGACCCCGGACTGGCTCGCACCGCGGGCGCTGAACGCCGAACTTCCCGCGGACGTTCGCGCGTGGGCGGCCGCCGACGCACCGGAGGGGTTCCACGCGACACACCACGCGAATCGTCGAGCGTACACCTATCACCTGTATGCACCGCAAACTCCGCCGTCGAACAACGATACGCCCGATCGCTCTCTCGACGACGAGCGGTTCCGAGCGGCTTGCGAAGCGCTCTCGGGTGCCCACGACGTGTACAACCTGACGCCGGACGACCACAACACCGAGCGCTCGCCGTCGCTCGAGGCGGTCCGAGACGGCGACTATCTACTCGTCACCGTCAGCGCGGACGGCTTCGCCCGCGAACTCGTCCGCCGACTCGTTTCGCTGGCTCGCGATGTCGGTGCCGGCGACGCCCCGATCGCGAAAATCGACCGCGTCCTCGATCCCGACCCGCTGCCCGGCCACGAGGGAATCGCACCCGCGCCGCCGGAGCCGCTCGTGCTGACCGACGTGGACTACCCCAGTCTCGAGTTCGAGACCGACGACGCGGCAGCAGAGAGCGCTCGAGCGGTGTTCGAGCGTCGCCGAATCGACCGGCAGACCGGGGCTCGAGTCGCCGGACAGGTGGCCGACGGGATACGCTGACGGGGAAGTAGTCGAGCGGTGAGCGTTCGGATCACCCGCCCTTGGTTTGCTGTGTACGAGCGTTTTTCACGGGCGCGGACACACGTCGGCGCATGGACCTCTCGCCCGACGAGTACGGCGCCTACTGGCGTGCGTCGATCCGCGTCGCTGCGGGCGTGCTCGTGTGCTTCTTCGGACTCCGTCTCACATCACCACTACGGACCCATCCCGAGGCGGGTGCGTCCATTTTGGGCGTCATCTTGCTCGTCTTACTCGTTCTCGTCGGAACGTACGTCGCGATGCTCGGCGTCGCTCGAGTCGTCCGGACTGCGGTCGACGCGGAAACGTAGGCGTCCGCGAGAGCGTCCGATACCCTTTACCTCCTCCGTTTCAAAATTCGGGATATGAGTTCCGTCCCCGAGCGTTCTGAGGTCGACGAGGCGTACACCTGGGACCTCGAGAGCATCTACGCGATCGACGACGACTGGGAGTCCGCCTACGAAGCGGTCGCCGAACGCGTCGACGACCTCGAGTCCTACGAGGGGCGGGTCACCGACGACGCCGAAACCCTCTTCGAGGCGCTCGAGTTGCGCGACGAGATCATGCGCGAGGTATCGACGGTCGCGGCCTACGCCCGCATGCGCCGCGACGAAGATACGACGAACCAGCAGTACCAGGCGCTGACGGCCCGATCGCAGTCGCTGGCGGCCGACGCCCAGTCTGCCGCCTCCTTCATCGACCCCGAAATCCAGGAGTTGACCCGCGAGGAGTTCGAGTCGATGGTCGACGAGGAGTCCGACCTCGAGACCTACGACCACTACGTCGACGATGTCCTCCGGATGAAACCCCACACGCGCTCGGCCGAGGTCGAGGCGCTGTTGGCTGATCTCGGCGAGGTAATGGGTGCGACGGGCGAAGTTTACAACATGCTCTCGAACGCCGACATGGAGTTCCCGACGGTCGAAGACCCAGAGGGCGAGGCGGTCGAGATCACCCAGAGCAACGTCACGAACCTGCTCAAGCGACCCGACCGCGAGTTCCGACAGCGGGTCTACGAGGGCTACTTCGACGAGTGGGAGTCGGTCCGAAACGCGGTCGCTGCCAGCTACAAGAACAGTGTCAAAGCCGATGTCAAGACCGCTCGAGCGCGCAACTACGACACGGCGCGCGAAGCCGCCCTCGACGGGCCAAACGTTCCCGTCGAGGTCTACGACACGCTCGTCGACACCGTCCACGATAACCTCGACAAGCTCCACCACCACGCCGAACTCAAGGAGCAAGCGCTGGGGGTCGACGACCTGCAGATGTGGGACCTCTACATGCCCCTGACGGGCGACGAGGGCCCGGACCTCGAGTACGAGCAAGCGACCGAGTACGTCGTCGACGCGCTCGCGCCGCTGGGTGAGGCATACCAGTCCCGCGTTGCCGACGGACTCGACTCCCAGTGGGTCGATGTCTACGAGAACGAGGGGAAGCAATCCGGCGCGTACTCGGGGGGAACCTACGACACGCAGCCCTTTATCCTGCTGAACTACCAGCACGACATCTCCTCGATGTACACGCTGGCCCACGAACTCGGTCACTCGATGCACTCCGAACTGACGAAGGAGGAACAGCCCTTCATTTACTCGAACTACGAAATCTTCGTCGCCGAGGTCGCCAGCACGGTCAACGAGGCCCTGCTGACCAATCACCTCCTCGAGACCGTCGACGACCCCGAGTTCCGGAAACACGTCCTCAACGAGTTCCTCGAGCGCGTGCGCTCGACGCTCTACCGCCAGACGCTGTTCGCGGAGTTCGAACACGAGACCCACCGCCTCGAGGAAGCGGGCGAGCCGCTGACCGCCGATCGACTGGACGAGGTCTATCGCGGACTCAAAGAAGAGTACTACGAGCCCGCCGTGATCGACGACCGCATCGCCACCGAGTGGATGCGCATCCCGCACTTCTACCGCGCGTTCTACGTCTACCAGTACTCGACGGGTATCTCCGCCGCGCTCGCGATCGTCGACGACGTCCTCGAGAACGGCCAGTCCGCCGCCGACGACTACCTCGAGTTCCTCCGCCGCGGTTCCCGGGAGTACCCGCTCGAACTCCTGCGGATCGCCGGCGTCGACATGAGCTCCTCGGAACCGATCGATCGCGCGCTCGAGACCTACGGCCAGCGCCTCGAGGAGTTCGAGTCGCTGCTCGAGTGATCGGCGCTGCGCTCTTCCCCGGTGGCTTGCCATAGCCGGGTCGACTGTACTGCCAACCGACAGGAATTCCTCCGGGACCCAAAGGCACATTTACTGTCGCTATCTTAACGGCGTATATCAGGATGTCTCGAAGCCCGTCTATTCCCGACCGACCTCACCGCGATATCGACGCCGACCTCCCCGACGACGAGCGGCTCGAGGCGCTTCGCGGGCACTACGAAGAGCTCGTCGACGTCAACGACAAGCTGTCGGCCCAGCTCGACGACGCCGAGGACCGCCGCGAACGCCTCCGGGAGAAAGTCGACCGCGTCGAACGCGAAAACGAGACGCTGAAGAGCTCGTCACTGTACATCGCCACCGTCGAGGACGTCCTCGACGACGAGCAAGTCATCGTCAAACAGCACGGCAACAACCAGGAGGTGCTCACGGACGTCTCCGCTCGGATCGTCGATAGCGTCGCGCCGGGCGACCGCGTCGCGGTCAACGACTCCTTTGCGATCCAGACGGTGTTGAACACCGAGACCGACGCGCGCGCCCAGTCGATGGAGATCACGGAGAAACCGGAAGTCACCTACGCCGACATCGGCGGTATCGACGAGCAGGTCCGCGAGGTCCGCGAAGCCGTCGAACAGCCCCTCGCCGAGCCCGAACTATTCGACGAGGTCGGGATCGATCCGCCCAGCGGCGTGCTCCTCTACGGGCCGCCGGGAACGGGCAAGACGATGCTCGCCAAGGCCGTCGCCAACGAGACCGACGCCACCTTCATCAAGATGGCCGGCTCGGAGCTCGTCCGCAAGTTCATCGGCGAGGGCTCCCGGCTCGTTCGTGACCTCTTCGAGATGGCCCGCGAGCGCGAACCGGCCATCATCTTCATCGACGAGATCGACGCCATCGCGACTCGTCGCACGGAGTCCAAGACCTCCGGCGACGCCGAGGTCCAGCGGACGATGATGCAACTCCTCTCGGAGATGGACGGCTTCGAGGCTCGCGGTGAGATCCGCATCATCGCCGCCACCAACCGCTTCGATATGCTCGACCGCGCCATCTTGCGTCCCGGCCGGTTCGACCGCCTCATCGAAGTCCCCGAACCCAGCGAGGAGGGCCGCGAGCAGATCCTCGCAATCCACACCCGCGGAATGAACGTCGCCGACGACATCGACTTCGCCGACCTGGCAGCCGACACCGACGGCTACTCCGGTGCAGATATCGAGAGTCTCGCCACCGAGGCCGGCATGTTTGCCATCCGCAACGACCGCAACGAGGTCACCCACCAGGACTTCGCGGACGCCCTCGAGAAGATCGAGGAAGACGACTCGAGCGACGTGGTCTCGTCGGCGGGCTATTTCTACCAATAAGCACGAAGTTTTGCTCTGCGGGCGCGGCGGAGCCGCGCCCTCGGCAAAAATTCGATTAAAAGCACTCCTCCTTCCCCGCCGCTCACTTCGTTCGCTCCGGGTCAGTCGTCGGCCCGCTCGTTCGCTTCGCTCACTCGCGGTGAGTGTCGATGAGTTGCCTGCCCTCCCCCGACTCGCAGAGCCCTCGGTTCTTCGGGCTCCGCTCGCGGCCACTGAACCGATCCGTTTCCGCATCGGGACTGGATCGCAACGCCTTACGCCGCTCGTCCCCGAAAGCGAATATGAGCACGATTCGAGTCGTCTGGGGGGCCGCGTCGGCTCCCACGGCGATGGCCTCCTACGACGCGGCCCTCGCCGAGGCCGGCGTCGAGAACTACAATCTCGTCTCGGTCTCGTCCGTTATTCCCGCCGAGACCCGCGTCGAGGCCGTCGGCACCGCCCCCGACCTCGGCCCCGCCGGCGAGCGCCTGACCGTCGTCGAGGCTCGAGCCACCACTGCTGGCCCCGGTCGCGTGAGCGCGGCGCTGGCCTGGGTGCAATCGGTCGACGACGGCCCGGGCCTGTTCTACGAGACCGCGGGCGAGATGGATCGCGAAACCGTCGAACGCCGGGTTCGCGAGGGACTGGCCGCGGGACAGGAACTTCGCGACTGGCAGTTCGCAGACCCGCGGGCGGCCGTCGAGAGTCGGCAGGCCGATTCGGGTCGGTACACGACGGCGGTCGTCCTCGCAGTATACGGCGACAGCGAGCCGATCCTCTCGGATTGACCGAAGGCGAACCCTTTTGACCCGGCGGCGCATTGCTACGGGTACACACTTCTCATGAACGGAAATACGCCGTACGCAGGGCTACCGGGCGAGACTGGTGCTGGGCAGCGTGCAGCGGCGGACGTTCCGGACCTCTCGAGCGCACAGAAACGACTGCTCCACCGCGACGTTTCGCGGATCGCGGCCCGTACACGCGAGTTCCTTCCCAACGAATACGTCGTCGACGCCGACGTCTCGACCGGGATGACCGGCCCGCAGGTCACCGTCGCCGTCCGACCGCCGGTCGGTCACGCGGTCAGTGCCGGCTTCACGCCCGACCTCGAGGAGGCGGCCCCCGAGGAAGTCATCACCGCGGACGAACGCGACGAAGTCGCCCGCGGGCTGGCCGCGAGCGCGGCACTGCAGGTGAAACAGGCGATCAGCAACAACGTGCGGCCGACCGGGAAATAGCCGGCCCCGACATCGAGGGGCCGCGCTCGATCGGTTCGTCCCTCGGGACGGGGCACACTTCGCTTTTCAACGCGTTGGCTCGATCAATAGCGCAGTTGCTCGAACTCGAGCGGCGACCCGGTCCGTCGCGAGCGACGAACACAGGTCGAGCGTGAGATCCGGCTCACGCTCGGGTCCGTCGGGAACCGGTCGCTGATGCGTGAGACATCCGGGTCGCGAATCGGTCTGCGTCTCGGCTGTGATCGGCTCGAGGAGCAGACGGTGCGGACCGACGGAACCGAACGCGGCGTCCGACGGTACATCTTTGCGGTGCTCGTCGGGGCCGGAAACTGAATCGCGGACGGAAAACTGAATCGGGAACGAACCGCACTTTGAACGGGCTGTGGAGATCTAATCAGCGGGTGAACGTTCGGTCGATCGACCGAGCGAGTCAGCTGGTACGCCTCACTGGGTACTCGTCGGAGACTGTGCGGCGGTGTCCGGCTGAATCTCCTCGAGTTCGTCCTGTTTCTCCTCGGCTTCTTCGGCTTCGGCCTCCGCCTCGGCCTCTCGTTCTGCCTTCTCTTCGGCTTCCTTTTTCTCCTTGATCTTCTTCAGGCGGAACGTCTCCTCGCGTTCCTGTTCCTCGAGTTTCTGCTCGATGTACTCCTGATTGTCGTACAGTTCCGGCAGGAGCTTGAACTCGAGGGCGTTGACGCGGCGCTTGGTGGTCTCGATCTCGCGAAGCATCTTCTTCATCGCCGTCTCGACCTCGGCGGCGAGGATGATGCTCTCGAGGAGGTCCTCGTAGGCCTCGGCGGCCTCGTCGATACGGGCGGAGGTGCCCATGATCCCGTAGCCTCGCTGGTCGAGACTCTTCGTGACTTTGGAGGATTCGATCTGGGGCACGACGACGCCCATGATGTTCTTCGATTCGGTGGTGATCTCGGGGTGTTCCTGTAGCGCCGCCGCGGCACCGCGGACCGCGACGTCGCCTTCCATCGCCCGGGCCATGTTGATCTTCTTCTGGGCGGCCTCGTAGTCCTGTGCGAGCTCGCCGCGGACGTCCTGGGCCTTGTCCAGAATGTCCATGAACTCCATGATCAGCCCGTCGCGTTTCTTCTCGAGCGTGCCGTGGCCCCGCTCGGAGAGCTCGATGCGATCCTCGATCGCCATCAAGTTCTTGCGGGTGGGCTTGACGTCGTTGGCCATCTTGTGGGGGGCTAGCTCCCCCAGCCGGATAACTGTTTACAGTTTTCCGCGCACCGTTCGCCGCCGAACGGCGGGAACTCGACCTCGAGGGTCGGGCTACCCGAGAAACAGATCGACCATGTCGCCCGATGACTGGCCCTTGTAGAGTTCCGAATAGCCGCAACTCGTACAGCTCACGACGTGAAACCGACGGTTCTGAACGTCGAGGAGCTTCGAGAGGCCGCTCCCGGTCGTCGAAATTTTGTCGATCTCCGTCTCCGTGTGGCCACACTTCGGACAGCCGCGATCGTTGTCTCGCATACGTGCTCTATTCGTATCAGCTCACAAATCTTTTGTGCTCGGACTCTCGAGTATCGACCGAGAAATGGCTGTCACCGTCGTGATCCTGCTCCTCGTCTCCCTCGCGATCTCGCTCGTCCTGTGGCTGGCGATCAGTCGGGAAACGTCGGATCCGACCGTCGTGGATCGGCGGGAAGCGGAACGGATCGCGAAAGACCGCGGTGGCCGAGAGCCGTCGCGTTCGGCCCGCGACCGGAGTCGCTCGGTCGACAGCCGTCGCACGGCTGCCGACGGCCGTGTTCGCGACGACGAGCAGGATCGATCCGCTGGATTCGATCGGAGCGAGCGCGACGAATGACCCTTGTTTCTTTTCGATGGGGTCTCGCGACACCGCCTACTCGAGGATGTGGACCCGCTGTTCGTCGATCGAGAGCGGGATCGATTCGCCGATCCGATAGCCGTCGATCCCGTCGGCATGCAGTGTCACGGTCGTGTCGTCGGGCAGCGTCGCCGTGAGCCGGGTTCGGTCTCCGAGATATGTCACGTCGGTCACTTTGGCCTCGATCGGTCCCTCGCCGAGTTCGAAGGCGGCGGGCCGGGCCGCGACTTGCACCGAGCCGTCCGTCTCGGCCGCCACGGGCAGTTCGGTAAAGCCCAGATCGACGTGGCCGTTCTCGGCGACCCCCGCTAGGAGGGACGAACTCCCGACGAAGTTCGCGACGAAGGGGTTGGCGGGTCGGCGGTAGATCTCCGCGGGCGGGCCCACCTGCTCGAGCGTGCCGTCCGCCAGCACCGCGATCCGATCGCACATGGCCATCGCCTCCTCCTGATCGTGGGTGACGTAGAGCGCGGTCACCTCGAGATCGGCCAGCAGGTCGCCGATCTCGTCGCGCAGTCGGGTCTTGAGTTCGGCGTCTAGCCCCGTCATCGGTTCGTCGAGCAGGAGGACGTGTGGTTCGATCGCGAGCGCCCGCGCGAGGCCGACCCGCTGTTGCTGGCCGCCCGATAGCGTCGTGGGCCGCCGGTCGGCCAGCTCGGCGATGTCGAGCATCGCGAGCAGTTCGTCGGCCCGCTCGCGGCGCTCGGCCTCTGGGACACCCTGCATCTTCGGCCCGAACGCGACGTTCTCGCGGACGGTCATGGTGTCGAACAGGGCGTAGGACTGGAAGACCAGCCCGACGTTGCGCTCTTCGGGCGGGACGTGGGTGACGTCGACCCCGTCGAACAGCACCCGGCCGTGGGTCGGCGTCTCGAAGCCGGCGATGGTCCGCAGCGTCGTCGTCTTCCCGCAGCCCGAGGGGCCGACGACCCCGAGGATCTCGCCGTCCCGGATCGTCAGATCGACCCCGTCGACGGCCACCTCGTCGCCGTAGGCCTTCGTGAGCGACTCGAGGGTGACGTCGCTCACGGGCGCTCACCATCCTCGAGCGCGCTTCGGTCGATCGGTGTGCGAGCGATTCGACGCCGTACTCCGTTCGTAGTGTGTCTCATTGGTGTGCGGTCGAGAACCCCCGTTTGCCGAGCAGTTGCAGGACGACGATCGCGGCCACGACGATCAGGAAGTAGACGGACACCGCCGCCGCCGACTGCAGGTACGAGGCGTTGGTCGCGATGTTGCGATAGAGAAACATCGCGAACGGATCGGGGCTGCCGCTGGCGACCTTGTGCGTGAAGTTGAACTCCGCGGCCGCGAGCGTCCAGGTGATGATCGCGCCGGCGACGATCCCGCGTCTCGCCTGAGGGACGATGACGGTGAGGACGGTTCGGGGCCACGAGGCCCCGAGCGATCGGGCGCTCTCCTCGAGCCGGACCAGATCCATCGATTGGAACGAGCTCTGGACGGTCAACACCATGTAGGGCGATTTGAGCAGACAGTAGCCGGCGAGCAGTCCCAGCGACGACCGACCGTGTTCGGGGTAGGTCTGGATGAAGGCGATCCCGAGGATCAGCCCCGGCACGAGCGGCAAGATCGCGAACGTGTTGATCCAGTCCCGGGCGTAGAAGTCGTATCTCGCGAGCGCGTACGCGATCGGGACGCCGATCAGGACGTTCAGGACCATTCCGCCCGTCGCGATCAGGAGGCTGTAGGTCAGCCCCGGGATCGCGTTCTGTCGGACGCCGTAATCGCCGAATCCGAGTACCTTCCGCCAGTGATCGAACGTGACGAACCCCGTGGGCAGGACGCCGCTGCCGCTCTCCGCGAACGAGGAGACGAACGCGACGAGTACCGGAATCGTCAGGAACGCGGTCACGACGGCGACGACGCCGGCGACGATTGGACGACCGAGCAGCGTCGAGAGGGCCCTGCCGGACCGCGACCACCGGCGGTTCTGTGACGCCGTTACCGATCCGCCGTCGGGACGAGTCGTCGACGCGGCGTCCGAGTTCCCGGTTGCGGTCGAGCCGCCGTCCGCTCGCGGTGACGCGTCCCCGGTCATCTCAGACCTCCACCGCGTCGTCGTCGACGAACCGCAGCCCGACGAACGTGAACGCGACGATAAAGACCACGTAGACGAGCCCGATCGTGGCCGCCACGTCGGGGGCGTACGAGCCGACGCTGATCTCGTTGTGTATTTGCAGCGTGATCACCTTGTGACTCTGGAGGATGAGTACCGTCCCGAAGATCGCGAGGCCGGAGCGGAAGGTGAGGATCGCGGCGGCGGCGATGCCGGGCCTGATCTCGGGGAGCGTCACGTGATAGAACGTCTCCCAGCGGCTGGCACCGAGCGTGCGGGCCGCCTCCTCGGCCTGCGCATTGACCTCCGCGTAGGTGCCCCGAAGCACCATCGTCGCCCGCGGCAACAGCGAGTAGACGTAGCCCAGAAAGAGGCCGGTGATCGCCGTCGCGCTCGCGAGATCGAACGCGCTCGCACCGGTCACGGTCGCGATCGCGTTGGTGACCACTCCCTGGTTGCCGAGCAGGACCGTGATGAGGTAGGCGACGACGATCCCCGGTAGCGCGATCGGAAACGACACCGCCGCGACGACGACACGCTCCGCCGGCAAGTCGTACTTCTCGAGGGCGTGTGCGACGGCGACCCCGAGTGCGACGCTGACTCCCGTCGCCAGCCCGACGAACCACAGCGTGTTCCAGGCGATCCGCCAGTACGCCGGGGTCGTCGCGAGCGTCTCCCAGGCCTCGAGCGACCACCCTTCCATCCAGATCGTGTCCTCCGCGAAGCTGATCCGGACGAGCATCGCCAGCGGGACGAACCCCGCCACGATCGCGAGCGCGAAGAAGGGGAGACAGAGGACCGCGATCCGCCGGCGCTCGCGCTCGCGTTCGGTCGTCGGACGGGCGGTCGTCGACGCCAGCGACGCGACTCGACGGACCGACGCCGTCGCCGATTTCCGGACTGACATCCGCGATCACTGGGCTCCCTGCAGCGGCGTCCGGTCGACGAGCTCCTCCTGAATGCCCTCCTGATTTTCGACGAGCGTCTCCTGATCGACGGTAAAGCCCGCCGCCTCGTAGGACGACTGGTCCGGGAACTCGTCGGGCTGGTCGAGCTCATTCGCCCGGATCGGGCGGACGTAGGCGTCGAAGAACAGCTCCTGGCACTCCTCGGTCAGGACGTAGTCCATGAACAGCTTTGCCGCCTCGGGGTTGGGCGCGTTCCGCAAGAGGGCGTAGCCGTAGGGGACGTTCATCGCGCCGGGCTCGCCGTCGGGCCCCTCGAGGATCGCGACCTCGATCTGGTCCTCGTCGAACTCGTCGTTGTTGTACTTGAGGTTCAGCCCGGTGTAAT